>NZ_JBNXVS010000140.1:0-928 GCF_050565655.1 Nodosilinea sp. AN01ver1
AAGTTGGAGCGCCTGATTGAACTCAGTGCGGCGCAAGGTGAGATCGCAGGAGATACGCCGCAGGAAGTCACAGCCAAGCCGGAATAGACTCTTGGCCCTTCGCCCATGTGACTTTAGCGGAATCGGCTGCTGCTGGTGTTGCCAGAGCCCGGAGAGCATGGCCCAACAGAAGGCCACCGCCAGTAGTGCGATGAGTTTACTGAGGCGCTCGGCGTGGCAAAAATGGGTTGATTCAAGGTTGAAACCTCGACTTTTCAGCGCCGCGAAGAGCGTCTCAATGCCCCACCGTAAGCGGTAGTCTGCCAGTGCTGTCTTAGGGCGATGGTTAGTGGCGAGAATTAGAAGCTCACCATCCTCAAGCCGAGTCGCGACGACGTAGACCCGGCGACCCCACACCCAGCGCTTGCCCGGGAGCACCCGCTGCTCACCCACCGTCAGGTTGGCAAAGACCCGTTCGCCTTGTTGGCGGCTCTTTCCGGAGCGGGAACTGATGCGGTCGCTATGCCTGAGCCGAAGCCGAAAGGGTATGGCCTTTGGCAGCAGCAAGAAGCTACACCACTCCTTACCCACAAACTCTCGGTCCCCTGTCAAACAATGAATCTGGGCGTCGGGAAAGACTCGCCCAAAGCGCTCCAGCAGGTCGATGCGCTCGTCACTGTTACTGTTGCCACGCTTGTCGAGCATCGTCCACATCACCGGAAAGGCCACCCCCTCATAGACAATCCCGAGCATCAAAATGTTGATGTTGACGGTGCCGAAACACCAGTTAGTGCGGTCTAGACTCAACGTCCAGGGCTCAGGTATCTGACTCCAACTCGCTACCGCTCGCGCGATGTCGTCGAAGTCAACGGCAAAGCTGCGAAAGAAGCGGGTCAGGCGCTTATAGCTCGACGCACTCTGCGCCTGATTGGCAAAGACACTGGCAAGC
>NZ_JBNXVS010000141.1:0-832 GCF_050565655.1 Nodosilinea sp. AN01ver1
ACGTTTCAGCGTGAATCATAATAGGATTCTTCACGGCGATTGCCCCATGATTACTGCCGCATCCTACTACAACATGACTTATGTGTACTTAGTAGGATATAAGGGGCAGAGGGATTTAGGGTGAGGGTTACATAACTGGGATGCACCCCTCTAGCGCAGCTCTGCACATCGACGTTCATGGCAGCAAGAGATCTCTTCCATACAGCGGTGAGGCATGGTCTTGAGAAAGATCAGTGGCGGATTTCTAACGATCCTCTAGAGCTGGAATGGGAAGAAGTCAAAGTTAAGATTGATTTGGCGGCTGAGCGACTGATTGCGGCTGAACGAGGCGAAGAAAAAATTGCTGTAGAGATTAAAAGCTTTATTAGCCCATCTCCGGTTAGCGATTTTCACACTGCTTTGGGGCAGTTTTTGAATTACAGAATTATGCTAGAGGTTAAAGAGCCTGAGGGTGAGCTTTATCTGGCTGTACCGATAGACACCTACGAGGCAATTTTTTCAGAGCCGCTTTGCTCAAACGGCTGTGGAGCGTTACCAGCTTAAGCTCATCGTCTATAACCCAGTCTCAGAGGAGATTGTCAGATGGATAAGTTAGAGCACTTTCGAACCTGTATTCAAGAGCTGTTAGAACAGCATAGCCAGTTCAAAACTCAGGAAGAAGAGGTCGATAATCTACTGGTGTTTGATACAACGCGTGACCATTACCACCGACATTCCGCGGGTTGACAGGGGTTAATTAAGGAGATAGTAGCGGCAGGCTGGAAAGCCCATGAGGCGAATGATTTTGCTGCGTTCTTCCGAGAGGTTGCTGACCTGCTGGGCGGTCCCTACG
>NZ_JBNXVS010000142.1:0-817 GCF_050565655.1 Nodosilinea sp. AN01ver1
TATCGAGATCCACCGATGGGGTAGTCATGACCTGCCGAAGTTCATGCGATTCAGGTGCCGAGGTTCATGCGATTCACCTGCCGAAGTTGGCGCGATTCAGGTGCCGAAGTTCGTGCGATTTTGCAGCCTTTTCCATTCTCCTGAATTCTGCTAGACGCGCCGCTAGAGCTGCCAGCAAAGTGGGCTAGCTCCTCAATCTCTAAAATCACGCTGCCTGCGTTTCCCGCTCCAAAAGTACTGGCACTCAACTCCGCCCCATCAAGAACTTCGAGGTTGCGGGCGCTAATCTGCACATTACCGCCTGTGCCTACCCCATCACGATCAATATTGCTAAACGCGCCGCTAGAGCTGCCATCATTAGGGTCAACGCCAGCAAATTGGGCCAGCTCCTCAATCTCTAAAATCACATCGCCTGCATCTCCCGATCCAAAAGTGCTGGCACTTAACTGCGCCCCATCAACGACTTCAAGGTTGCGGGCGCTAATCTGCACATCGCCGCCTTGGCCTTCCTCATCACTATCAGTTCTGCTAAACGCGCCGCTAGGGTTGCCATCAATAGGGTCAACGCCAGCAAACCGGGCTAGCTCCTCAATCTCTAAAATCACATCGCCTGCGTTTCCCAGCCCAAAAGTGCTGGCACTTAACTGCGCCCCATCAAGAACTTCGAGGTTGCGGGCGCTAATCTGCACAGTAATTGCTCAACTAGGTTGACGGGTACCGGCGAATGAGAGAGGGTGGTAGACTTTTGCCATGAAAGACCTGCCGCCCTTAGAAGGCCTTAGTTCTGAGGAGAAAGATGCTCTGATTCGAGAGCTGT
>NZ_JBNXVS010000014.1:0-124108 GCF_050565655.1 Nodosilinea sp. AN01ver1
ACGCCGTGGACAATCTCTTTGAGCTCATCGCCTCGTCGGGGTGCTCGCCCCCTGCTCTTTTACCGGCATAATCCTGGAGCTCTGGAGGCTTTCTCATTAAGCCTCCCTTATCGCTGTGACCAATTACCATATTTTTAATCTCCTACGTGGCGGCGCAAAAACTGGGCCTAGTATATGAAGATGCGGCCCCGGCGGCACTGATTGGGGCGAGCAATCACTTTGAGGTAGCGATCGCAACCGCTGTCACCCTGTTTGGCCTCAACTCGGGGGCAGCGCTGGCAACCGTCGTCGGGGTGCTGATCGAGGTGCCCGTCATGCTAATGCTGGTGGAGTTTTGCCGGCGTACCGCCTTCTGGTTTCCGCGCCAGCCAGAGCGGGCAACCCTGCCCGACCCGCGCTGCATTAAAGCCCTCGATTAATAGCCACAGGCCTGGGGATTGGTGATGTCTAAATTTTCAGAAGCCTAAATTTATATGACAAGGTAGACGCTCTTAACCCGGCCATAAACGACATATCAAATTTATTTGAAATGATAGGAATCGGCTCCCTAGGCTATTAGTTGCTAGCGAGCTTTAGCTTTCACCCTATCAGGTTTGGAGTGTAAGAATATGACGGCTCAATGTCATCGCGGCTGGTTGGTTATCGGATTGTCGCTCTTCGTTGCCAGCTGTTCTGCGGCTACCAGCGGAGCACCCCAGGGCACGTCGCCCCAGCCCGATGCCCCGGCCCAGCAGCGCCGCACCGTCGTGATCGATGGTTCCAGCACGGTTTTTCCGATTACAGAGGCGATCGCCGCCGCCTACAACACCGAAGCCAGCACCCAGGTCGAGGTTGACACCAGCTTTTCGGGTACCGGCGGCGGCTTCGAGAAATTCTGCGCTGGTCAGACTGATATCAGCAACGCCTCGCGCCCTATTTCAGATGCAGAAATTGCCGCCTGCGACGCCAACGACGTGCGCTACTACGAGCTGCCGATCGCCTTTGACGCCCTCACGGTGGTAGTCAACCCCCAAAATAGCTGGGCTAGCGACATTACTACCGCCGAACTCAAAAAAATCTGGGAACCCGGCGCTCAGGGCCGCATCACCAACTGGAGCCAAGTGCGCCCGGGCTGGCCCAACGAACCCCTGACGCTGTTTGGCCCTGGCCTTGACTCAGGCACCTACGATTACTTTGCCGAGGTCATTGTCGGTCAAGACACCCGCAGCGATTTTGTCGCCAGCGAAGACGATGACCTGCTGGTTCAGGGCGTCGCTCAAACCCCAGGCGGACTGGGTTATTTTGGATTGGCCTACTTTGAGCAAAACCCTACCAACCTCAAAGCCGTTGCGATTGACAATGGCAGCAGGGCCGTAGCTCCCACCGCCGAAAACGTCATTCGGGCCACCTATGAACCCCTAGCTCGACCGCTGTTTATCTACGTCAACTACACCTCGGCTCAGCGCAACCCGGCCGTCCGAGAGTTTGTCGAGTACTACCTCGAAACCGCTCCCGCCATGGTGCAGCAGGCGGGCTATATTCCCCTCACCGAGGAGGCCTACAACATTGCCCTGGTAAACTTTCACAGTGGGGAAGTGGGTACCGTGTTTGATGGCAAACCCCAGCCCAACCTCACCCTCAGCGAAGTGCTGCGCAAAACCAAGCGCGTCAACTAGCGTTTCCCTCGTCTGCCCAAACATCCCCCATTAGCAACGCCGCCGCGACTTTAGTTTTAGTCGCGGCGGCGTTGCCGAAAGCTCGACACCAATACTCTACAGCCTAGCCAAATCGCCCCGTGACATAGTCGCGAGTTGATTCTTGATCGGGATCGCTGAAAATCTTCTCGGTGCTGTCAAACTCGGCCAGGTAGCCCACCTTGCCTCCGGCCCCTTCCACCACCTGAGCATTGTAAAAGGCGGTGTAGTCAGCGACTCGAGTGGCCTGCTGCATGTTGTGGGTAACGATGATGATGGTGTAGTTCTGCACCAGCTCTTTCATCAAGTCTTCGATCTTAAGGGTCGAGATCGGGTCGAGGGCGGCACAGGGTTCATCCATCAGCACCACTTCGGGCTGTACCGCAATGGTGCGGGCAATGCAGAGACGCTGCTGCTGCCCGCCCGAAAGCGAAAAGCCGCTCTCCTGCAGTTTGTCTTTGACCTCATCCCAGAGCACCGCGCGGCGCAGGGAGGTTTCAACCAGCTCATCGAGATCACCTTTAAAGCCGCTAATGCGGGGGCCGTAGGCGATGTTGTCGTAAATGGTTTTGGGGAAAGGGTTGGGCTTTTGAAACACCATGCCAATGCGGCGGCGCACCTCGACCGGGTCGACATCGGGGGCGTAGAGATCTTGACCATGGTAGGTCATCTTGCCCTTGAGCCGAAAGCTCTCGATCAGGTCGTTGAGGCGATTGAAGCAGCGCAAAACCGTGCTCTTGCCGCAGCCGGAAGGGCCGATAAACGCCGTAATTTTATTTTTGGGAATGTCAACAGACACGTCCCGCACCGCTTTGTAGGACCCGTAGTAGATATCGCAGTCCTTGGCCCGCAGCACCACGTCGGTCATAGTCCCACTCTTTGGCATTGTGTTAACCATTTGTCAGGCTCTCCCCAAAACACGGGTCAGTTAATAGGTTTTTTGACGGGTGGCAAATCGGGCAATAATGCTGGTCAGCAGCACCAGCAGCACCAGAATTAGCGAGGCGGCCCAGGCCAGCTCTTGCTGAGCCTGGAAGGGCAGAGTCGCAAAGTTGTAGACCAGCACGGCCAGTGTGGCAATCGGCTCGATGACGCCGTTGAACCGAAAGGGCGAAAACAGGGCGGTAAAGATTAGTGGTGCGGTTTCGCCAGCGGCACGGGCGATCGCCAGCGTTACGCCAGTCAAAATCGCCGGCACCGCAGCGGGCAGCACGACCTTCAGCACCGTTTGATACTTAGAGGCCCCAACGCCCAGGGCGGCCCAGCGGATTTCCTGGGGCACAATCTTCAGCGCTTCGTCGGCGGTGCGAATAATCGTGGGCAGCATCAGCACCGCCAGCGCCACGCCACCCGCCAGGGCCGAATAGCCAGGCCGCCCCGGACGCACCATCAAACCGTAGATAAACACCCCGGCAATGATGGAGGGCACCCCAGCCAGGATGTTGACCCCAAAGCGCACGTACTCGTCAATGGAGGTGTCGTCGCTGCCAAACTCCGATAGCCAGATGGCGCACAAAACCCCAATGGGCACGGAGATAACCGTTGCGATCGCAACGACAATCAGCGTCCCCATGATGGCATTGGAAATACCGCCCCCGGCCGACCCCGGCGGCGGCGGCAGCTGCGTAAATAAGTCGAGGTTAAGCCGGTTGGCCCCGTTCGCAAACACGTAGAACAGCACCAGCACCAGGGGAATAACGGCCAGCAGAATGCACAGGCCCGACAGCCCGGTCATGATGATGTTGAACAGGTTGCGGGAGCTAGACTTTTTGGCCTTGAGGCTTTGGGCGTCAAAGATATCCTCAGGCTTCCCAGAAACGGTCGTCATGTCTTGCCTCGTTTTGCTGCGTAATGGCGGGTAGATCTAGTTCTTGGCTAGTACTTGGCCTGAAGCTTGCGCACAATCCAGTCGGCCAGGATATTGACGATCAGCGTTAAGATCACCAGCACGAAGGCAGCGTACATCAGCGATGCCACCTGAATGCCTTTGGCCTCAGCAAACTGGTTGGCCAGCAGCGACGAAATCGTGTTGCTGGGAGCCAGCAGCGAGAAGTTGATACTGTTTGAGTTGCCGATCAGCATAGTAACGGCCATCGTCTCGCCCATGGCGCGGCCCAGAGCCAGCATGACGCCGCCCACAATACCCGAAATGGCGGCCGGAATCAGCACTCGAAAAATAGTGCCCCAGCGAGTGGCCCCCAGCCCGTAGGAGCCTTGGCGCAGCTCGGGGGGCAGAGCCGCCAGCGAGTCGCGAGAAATGGCGGTGATAATCGGCAAAATCATGATCGCCAGCACCAGGGAAGCGGCGAGCATACTGGGGCCAGCAAAGGAGATGCCAAACAGGCCCAAAAACCACTTCAGCGCCGGAATCAGCACAAAAATACCCCAGAGGCCGTAGACCACGCTGGGAATAGCCGCCAGCAGTTCTACCATGAACACCAGCACGGTGCGAATCTTGAGCGGGATAAAGTCTTCGCTGAGAAAGAGGGCGGTACCCAACCCCAGGGGAACGGCCAGCAGCAGGGCGATCGCAGAGCTGACCAGGGTGCCGTAGACCATCGGCAGCACCCCAAACTCCTCTCGCCCTTCCACCGGGTTCCAGCTGCTAATCCACAAAAAGCTCAGGCCATACTCTTGAATAGCGGGCCAGGCCTGTACCAAAATTAGCAGACCAATGGCCAGCAGCAGCAGCAAAATAAACAGCGCAAACCCCATGGTGGTGCCTTCAAAAAGGCGATCCAGCCCTTTTTCAAAGGGCGTTCGCTGGCGTTTGCTCGGTGGAGACGATGGCATTTCGGCGGTCACAGCAACCTTACCTGCATTGTGCGTGTAGTTTGTAGCTTGAAAAGTACGGGCGGGGGAAAGCCCGCAAAGACAGCTTTCCCCCCAGGCCTAAACCTACTTCACCATGATGTCGTACTCGTCGCTAATGCCGTCGGCCGCTTCAGCGACGCGATCGCGCACGTTCTTGGGCAGGGGAATGTAGCCTAGCTCGCTAGACACTTCCTGACCTTCGTTCAGACCGTACTCGATCATGGCCTCAACTGCCTTGGCTTTTTGAGGATCGTCGTACTCCTCGTACACCATCATCCAGGTATAGGTGACAAAAGGATAGGCGTTTTCACCCTCGGCATCGACAATGAAGGCGCGCAGATTGTCGGGTAGCTCGACCTCAGACAGCGTCTCCGACGCAATCTCATCGTCGACTTTGACAAAGTTCCCGGCCTTGTTTTCGATCGTAGCAAAGGGGACACCGTTCTGAGTCGCGTAGCCGTACTCGATGTAGCCAATCGAGCCCTCGGTCTGCTGAATCTGAGCCGTGATGCCCTCGTTGCCCTTAGCACCAA
Organism: Nodosilinea sp. AN01ver1; assembly: GCF_050565655.1. Taxonomy (NCBI): domain Bacteria; kingdom Bacillati; phylum Cyanobacteriota; class Cyanophyceae; order Nodosilineales; family Nodosilineaceae; genus Nodosilinea; species Nodosilinea sp. AN01ver1. The sequence goes on from NZ_JBNXVS010000014.1 coordinate 5,021, forward strand.
TAAAGTTGCCGGTGCTCGGCCACTCAACGGTCTTACCTTCGCCGATTTCAGACTCAAACTCGGGGGAGATAGCGGCCATATTCTTGGTGAAGACAGCGGTGGTACCGCTGCCGTCTGAGCGGTGCACGAAGGTGATCGGCGTCGCGGGTAGCTCTACATCGGGGTTGTCGGCGGCAATGATGGGGTCATTCCACTCGGTGATGGCACCCGTGGCGATGCCAGTGTAGGCTTCGCGGCTGAGCCGCAGTTCGTCAACGCCGGGCAGGTTGTAGGCAAACACGATGCTGCCAGCGGTCATGGGCAGCATGATGGTGCCTTTATCAACCGCCGCGATTTCTTCGTCGGTCATGGCGGTGTCGCTAGCGCCGAAGTCAACGGTTTTAGCGGTGAACTGTTCAACCCCGGCCCCACTGCCGACCGACTGATAGTTGACCTGTAGCTCGGGTACTTTTTGGTTCAGGGTAATGAACCAGTTTTGGTAGAGCGGCGCGGGGAAGGAGGCACCAGCCCCGACCAGGGCAACGTCGCCACCAAGGGCGATCGCCTCGCCTTCTGTAGCCCCACCTTCCATCGCGGCATCATCGGTGGGAGCGGTGCTGCTACCGCAGGCCGCTACACCAGCCGCGAGGAACAAAGCTGCGGCCAGGCGCAGATCAAACTTAATTTTTGGCATTTTTTGAAGCATGATTTAGTCAACCAATCAACAGCTGTAAAACTTTTCTCGGACCATATTCAAAGGAGATCGGCCAAATCATAAATCAAACCCATCTTCCGGATGGGCTGATTTAAATTGCTCACAATTTCTCCTATTTTCTCGTTCATGGGGTAGCAAGCTGTGCACCAGGGCGGTGATACATGCATCACACTAAAAAGCACAGTCCTTAAATTGAGGCCATGCCAGTAGCTATCTATTTCTTACCCTGTCAAGGTAAAGAACAGGTTATTTCTTAGGCCAACCTCGGGCCTAAAGTTACCCGCCCTAATTACGGTTACAGGAACTCAATCACTATTGGTTAAGAGCAAATTAAAATTCGCGCAAGGGCAGTTAAAGAAACGTTTAAGCAAGCGTATTTAGGGGTAGTTGAGGCGCGATCGCCCCCTCGCCTACCCCCAGACTTGCCGCCCGCTTTACCCTGAAAATTTACGCTAAATACGTATATTGGCTGAGGCTGTGTTCGTAGTGCTGAATCAACAGCTGCGACTCCTGCAGCGTAATGCGGCTGTCCTGCAGCGCCCGCTCCGATCGCCTGCGAATATTCTCAATCATGTCTTCGGCGTCGTACTGCACGTAGCCCAGCACCTCGGTCATGGTGTCGCCCTTCACCACCTGCTCCACCTGGTAACCCTTGGGGGTCATGTGAATGTGAACGGCATTGGTGTCGCCAAACAGGTTGTGCAGGTTGCCCATAATTTCCTGGTAGGCCCCGCCCAAAAACATGCCCAGGTAGTAGGGCTGATCGGGTTTTAGCGGGTGCAGCTCCAGCACGTGCTTGACGTCGCGCAGATCGATAAAGGTAGTAATTTTGCCGTCGCTGTCGCAGGTGAGGTCGGCCAGGGTGCCCCGGCAGCTGGGCTCTTCGTTGAGCCGGTGGATGGGCAAAATCGGAAACAGCTGCTCAATCGCCCAGGTGTCGGGCATCGACTGAAACACCGACAGGTTGATGTAGTAGATCGAGGCCATGCTCTGGTGCAGCTCCTCGATGTCTTCGGGGATGTAGTCGGCATCGCTGACCACCGTGATCGCCTTGCGACAGCAGGCCCAAAACAGCCGCTCGGCCCGCGCCCGCGCCGACAGACTCAGGTAGCCAAAGTTAAACAGGCTGATTGCCTCTTCTTTGAACTGCACGGCGTCGTTGTACAGCTCCTGCACGGTGTGGGCGCTGAGGTTTTGGTAGATGTCGTACAGCTCGCGCAAAATGACGTGGTCGTCGTCGCCGGGCACCTCCACCTCTTCGTGGGAGGGGGCGTCGCTGCTGCCCAGCACGTCAAACACCAGCACCGACTGGTGAGACACCAGCGCCCGGCCGCTCTCGCTGACCAGGGTGGGCACCGGCACCCCCTTGATGCGGCAGGCCTCCTGCACCTCGGCCACTACGTCGTTGGCATAGTTTTGGGTGCTGTAGTTTTTGGAGGCATAGAAGGTGGTTTTGCTGCCGTCGTAGTCGACCGCCAGGCCGCCGCCCACATCGAGGTAGCGCATCCCGGCCCCCAGCTCGGCCAGCTCCACGTAGATGCGGCTGGCCTCCCGCAGGGCCTCTTTGACTACGCTGATGGCTGAAATCTGCGAGCCGATGTGAAAGTGCAGCAGCTGCAGGCAGTCGAGCATGTCGTGCTCGCGCAGCCGGTCGACTACGGCGAGAATTTCGGGCACGGTGAGGCCAAACTTGGCCCGATCGCCCGCCGAAATGCCCCAGCGACCGCTGCCCTTGGTGCTGAGCTTGGCCCGCACCCCGAGAACGGGGCGAATGCCGAGCCGCTGGCTGGCCGCGATCGCAATTTCCAGCTCGTTCATCTGCTCGATCACGATGATCGGCTGCTGCCCCAGCCGCTGCCCCAGCATGGCGGTTTCAATGTAGTCTTTGTCTTTGTAGCCGTTGCAGATTAGCAGCGCTCCCGGCGTGTCGAGGGTGGCCAGGGCAATCAGCAGCTCGGGCTTCGAGCCCGCCTCCAGACCAAACTGGTAGGGCCGCCCGTAGCGCACCACATCTTCCAGTAGCTGCCGCTGCTGATTGCACTTAACCGGAAACACCCCCCGATACACGCCCGAATACTTGTAGCGGGCGATCGCCTTGGCAAAGCTGGCGTTGATGCGCTCGATGCGGTCTTCGAGAATGTCAGAAAACCGAATTAGCAGGGGCAGGTTGAGGTTGCGCTGCTTGATCGCTTCTACCAGGTCAAGCAAGTCTAAAGAACCGCCGCGATCGCCCCTTGGCGACACCGTCAGATGGCCCTCGGCATTGATCGAAAAGTACGGTTCACCCCAGCTGTGAATGCGGTACAGCTCTTCACTGTCTTCGATAGACCAAGCAGCAGGGGCCTCTGGAGATTGCAGCATATTTTCTAAGGTGGCCCGATGCAGGCGAGGGGAAGAAGACAGAGACGATGCCGACGGGGATGGTTGCTGGGCCATATTCATAGGGTGCAAGATGCTCCGCTGATCAGGGGCGACGGAAGGGTGACGAAGGGCGGCGGCGGCTGGTCTGCTACAGTTTTGCCGCAGTGAGGCGCGACCAAAATTGTAACAAAGAGCTATCCCTAAAAAGGGTAGCCATCTGGGGGCTGTCATCAATTAGCTGCTAAACATTCAAAAATCAAGGGTTACAGCCCCTAGCCTGTCTTTTGGGTCGGGCGTGGCAAGGCTTAATATCCCGAGCTTTTGGCCACAATTGATGACACGCCCTAGGGCGATTTGAGCGTAATTGCCGCCCAAACAGTCCCCAGCGGCGAGATCCCTGTCATCCAGGCCCAAGTGATAGGATAGATAGGCACTTTCAACCTATCCCCTGGCGCTGTTGATCCAGTTTTGGTCTGGCTCAGGTGTGGACATCGCCCCTTGTGACGCGGTCTCCACTACGATTGACTAGATGCAATACCCTACGCTGACCGGCCTGAATTCATGCTGAAGAACCTCCTCGGTGACCCCAACGCCCGCAAGCTTAAGAAATATCGTCCCGACGTGGTCGAGATTAACCTGCTGGAGGAAGAGATTCAGCAGCTCTCTGACGAAGCTCTAGCGGCCAAAACAGGCGAGTTTAAGCAGCGCATTGCCAAGGGCGAATCGCTAGACGACCTGCTGCCCGAAGCCTTTGCCGTAGTGCGCGAGGCCTCGAAGCGAGTGCTGGGTATGCGCCACTTCGATGTGCAGCTGATTGGCGGCATGGTGCTCCACGACGGCCAGATTGCCGAAATGAAAACCGGGGAGGGCAAAACCCTGGTGGCCACTCTGCCCTGCTACCTCAACGCCCTCTCCGGCAAAGGTGCCCACGTGGTCACCGTCAACGACTACCTGGCCCGTCGCGACGCCGAGTGGATGGGGCAAATTCACCGCTTTTTGGGCCTCAGCGTGGGGCTGATTCAGCAGGGTATGTCGCCCTCTGAGCGCCGCCACAACTACGGCTGCGACATCACCTACGGCACCAACAGCGAGTTTGGCTTTGACTACCTGCGCGACAACATGGCCACCGCGATCGAAGACGTGGTGCAGCGCCCCTTCAACTACTGCGTTATCGACGAAGTTGACTCCATTCTGATCGACGAGGCCCGCACGCCGCTGATTATCTCCGGTCAAGTCGAGCGCCCCAGCGAAAAGTACAACCGCGCCAACGAAGTGGCCCGCGAGCTAAACGCCGAAGAGCACTACGAAGTTGACGAAAAAGCCCACAACGTGCTGCTCACCGACGAAGGCTTTATCCGGGCTGAAGAGGTGCTGGGCGTGCAGGATCTGTTTGATCCTAAAGATCCCTGGGCTCACTACATTTTCAATGCCATTAAGGCCAAAGAGCTGTTCACCAAAGACGTCAAATACATCGTTCGCAATGACGAAGTCATTATTGTGGATGAGTTTACCGGGCGGGTGATGCCCGGTCGCCGCTGGAGTGACGGTCTGCACCAGGCGATTGAAGCCAAAGAGCACGTCGAAATTCAGCCCGAAACCCAGACCCTGGCCAGCATTACCTACCAGAACTTCTTCTTGCTTTACCCCAAGCTGTCGGGCATGACCGGCACCGCCAAGACCGAAGAGGCTGAGTTTGAGCGCATCTACAAGCTCGAAGTGACGATCATTCCCACCAACCGCCCGGCTGCCCGGCGCGACCTCTCCGACGTGGTCTACAAAAACGAAGAGGCCAAGTGGAAGGCCGTGGCAGAAGAATGCGCCGAGATGCATGAGGCCGGTCGGCCCGTGCTGGTCGGCACCACCAGCGTTGAAAAATCGGAGGTGCTGTCAGCCCTGCTCAGCCAGCGCGGCGTGCCCCACAACTTGCTCAACGCCAAACCCGAAAACGTGGAGCGGGAGTCGGAGATTGTGGCTCAGGCCGGGCGCAGCGGTGCGGTCACCATTGCCACCAACATGGCCGGGCGCGGCACCGACATTATTTTGGGCGGTAACGCCGACTATATGGCCCGTCTCAAGGTGCGTGAGTATCTTATGCCCCGCCTGGTTAAGCCCGAAGACGAGGACGAGTTTGCGGTGACGGCGGTGCCGGGCACCAAGGGACGGGCTCCGGCCCAGGGCTTTGGCGGCAACAAGAAAGTAAAAACCTGGAAGGCTTCCCCCGATATCTTCCCCATCGAGCTGTCGCCAGCGACGGTGGAAGAACTCAAAGCCACCGTTGACTTTGCGGTGTCTACCTACGGCGAGCGCAGCCTGCCCGAGCTTCAGGCTGAAGACAAACTGGCCGTGGCCGCCGAAAAGGCCCCTACCGACGACCCGGTGATTCAAAAGCTGCGCGACGTGTACAACCGCATTCGTGAGGAGTACGAGTCTTTTACCAGCGCTGAGCACGACAAGGTGATTCAGGAGGGTGGCCTGCACGTGATCGGCACCGAGCGTCACGAGTCGCGCCGTATCGACAACCAGCTGCGGGGCCGGGCGGGTCGCCAGGGTGACCCCGGCTCGACCAAGTTTTTCCTTAGCCTGCAGGACAACCTGCTGCGGATCTTTGGCGGCGATCGCGTGGCCGGGCTGATGAACGCCTTCCGCGTGGAAGAAGACATGCCGATCGAGTCGGGGATGCTGACGCGATCGCTGGAAGGGGCGCAGAAAAAGGTTGAAACCTACTACTACGACATCCGTAAGCAGGTGTTTGAGTACGACGAGGTGATGAACAACCAGCGTCGCGCCATCTACGCCGAGCGCCGTCGCGTGCTCGAAGGCGATGCGCTCAAAGAAATGGTGATCGGCTACGCCGAGCAAACCATGGACGACATTGTGACTGCCTACATCAACCCCGAGCTGCCCCCCGAAGAGTGGAAGCTGCCGGAAATGGTGGGCAAGGTGAAGGAATTTGTCTACCTGCTCTCTGACCTCACCCCGGAGCAGCTCGAAGACCTGTCGGTGGGCGAAATTCGCACCTTCCTCCACGAGCAGGCGCGGATTGCCTACGACATTAAAGAGGCCCAGGTTGACCAGATCAAGCCGGGGCTGATGCGCGAGGCCGAGCGCTTCTTCATTTTGCAGCAGATCGACAGCCTCTGGCGCGACCACCTACAGCAGATGGATGCCCTGCGGGAAACCGTGGGCCTGCGTGGCTACGGCCAAAAAGACCCGCTGATCGAGTACAAGAGCGAGGGCTATGAGGTCTTCCTCGACATGATGACGGGCATTCGCCGCAACGTGGTCTACACGCTGTTTCAGTTTCAGCCCCAGCCTCAGCAGCAGGTGAAGGCTTCCCAGCAGGTAGGCTAGCGCTGTCAGTGACCGACATCACAACGGGGCCAAACTTGAGGATTCTCCGTAATTACACTAACTCCTGATAAACCTGGAGTCGTGGCGTATCGGATGGCGGTTATCTAAGGCATAGTAGGGATGAGCGATCGCCGCTCACCTATATCGAACCCCTTAACACCCAATCCCCTATACAGAATCAGCCCCCGGTGCTTCGGCATCGGGGGTTATGTTTTGAGGTCAATGGTTTAAGGCTTACACGAGATTCAATTTGGAAAACCTCGATTCACAATCAGAAACCCGGCAGGGGCGCAGCATGCTACGCCCCTACGAACCGGGGGATTGTGCAGTCAGGTTTGTATTACCGGGCTGACACTGTCAGCGGCGCGTTAACGGTCAGGCTCAGGTCGCGGGCGGGGTTAATGGCAATCACATCGACCCGGTTGCGCCCGAAGATTCTGCCCAGCGTGGCTCCGGTAGCGCTGCCGGCCAGGACTTCTAGGGCATCGACCCGCTGATCGCCAGTGGTGCGGGCGATCGCAGCGGCTGCACCCGAACCAAGCACCGCGCCAGCCAGCGTCTCGCCAAAGGAGCCACCCTGGCGAATCGTTTCGGTGGTGGTGACGGTTTGCGAGGTGGCGTTAATCGCCAGGCGCTGCCCACTTGGCAGCACCAGTTCCTGGGCCACAAACTGAGAGCCACTGCCGCTGGGACGCAGTTCTCCCACCACCTGACTGCCCACCGGAATTAGCACCCGCCCAGTGCTATCGGTGACGGCCTGGGCCACATTGAGGGTGAGAGCAGCGGTTTCGTCGGGAAGCACGACCACTTTATCGCTCTGCTCGTAGGCCACGCTGAGCACGGTACCGGTGGGCACGGTGGGCTGGGCGGCCTGCTGCTGCTGCCCCACAATGTAGGGCGAGTTGATGGTGGCCACCTGATTTTGGCTGGCCAGGGCCTGGTAGATAAAGGCGGCCACATCGGCCCGAGTCGCAATTTGATTCGGCCTCAGCGCTTGCACATCGGGATAGTTGACCACTAAGCGCCGTTCTGTCGCTGCCGCCAAGCTAGCCACCGCATAGTCAGGAATTTGGGCGGCGTCACGGTAGACCTGGACGCTGTTTTGGCTGCTGGCGGTGTAGTTCAGGCCGTTGGAGAGAGAAACCAGCACCTGCGCCCGAGGAATATTTTCATCGGGGCGGAACACATTGCCGGGGTAGCCCGACAAAAAGCCCATCGTGTTGGCCTCACGAATGGCGGCGGCGGCCCAGTAGTTAGCGGGCACATCGACAAAGGAGGTGGCGCTCCGCACCGAAGACTGGTTAAAAGCCTGACGCACCATAGCGGCAAACTGGGCGCGGGTCACCGGCTCGTCGGGCCGAAAGGTGCCGTCGGGGAAACCGGCGATGATGCCTCTAGCCGCCAGCGGCATGATAAATTCACGCGCCCAATAGCTTGCCGATACATCGGTAAACTGGGCTTGAATTTGGGTTTGAGTTTGAGTTTGAGCAACTACTGGCGCAGCGGTGATGATCGGGGTAACGGTGCCGACCCCCAATCCCAAGGCCAGTAGCAGAGCCGTTCCAGATTTAAAGCGAAAAGCGTTAGACATGAGGAGAACTCCAAAGACAAAAAAGATGTGAATGTAGGCTGGGCCAATTCGCTTCGCGATCGCGAAGCTCCGGCGAACTGAGCATGTACTTCCCAAGTCAGGCTCTGTCAGATCAGCTCTAGAAACTGCCAAAAGCCCAGTTCTTTAGGAAGTCAGAGAAAACCAGCTCAAGATCTTTTTGATGCAATTAAGGGGGCAATGGTATGGTTTTTACAATCCTTACCCTGGGTGCGAAGAGCAACTTTTCTTCGTCATCCTTTAGACAATCTAATGCTGATTTTGTTGTATTTACCTGGCATCTTTCCGCTATTTCAACTGTCACAATGCAGACCGTTTTTGCATAGCAAAAGCTGCTGATTTCGCAAAAAGAGTGGACTGTTCTAAATGCTCAAAAGTTCCAGCTTCAGGCAAAGTTAATTCACGAGGTATACGAACAGGTTTGCTGTGTGTGTCCAAAGGCCGAAATTCTGCCCATGGGCCCCAATTAGGGGAACTTTTTCTCACCTGTATTTGCCTGCCCTAAAAGCTCAGGGTAGCGAGCCGCTGAATACCCGTGACGATCGCGTTCTCATCCAGTTCTGTGTAGCTAAAGATGAACTCGTGGCCGGGGCGTTGGCCCAGGTACTGGGGGCTGGCGGAAATCAGCCCGACGCCGACCCGAGCGGCCCTGGCGATCAGCTCAGCCTCGGAGATTTTGGTGTGAAACCGCACCATCACGTGAAGTCCGGCATTTTCGCCCAGAACGGTGACGCGACAGCCAAAGTGCTGGGTCAGGGCTGCGACCAAAGCCTGGCGGCGCTGGTCATAGAGCGATCGCATGCGGCGAATGTGCCGCTCCAGGTGACCCTCGACAATAAAGTCGGCCAGCACCGCCTGCTCCAGGCCGGGCACCTGGCGATCGCTCAGCCATTTGGCCCGCCGAAATAGCGGCACCAGCGCCGGGGGCAGCACCATGTAGCCCACCCGCAGCGATGGAAACAGCACCTTTGAGAAGGTACCCACATACAGCACCGACTGCCCCAGCCCCAGCCCCTGCAGCGCGGGAATCGGACGACCGGCGTAACGATATTCGCTATCGTAGTCATCTTCAAAAATGAGGCTGCCGGTCTGCTGTGCCCAGGCCAGTAGCGCCAGCCGCCGGGGCAGCGACAGTACCGCCCCGGTCGGAAACTGGTGCGATGGGGTGACGTAAACCAGGCGAATAGGAGCCGTGGTCTGGGCCAGCTTATCCACATCCAGACCCAATTCATCCACCGGGATGGGGTGCAGAATCGCCCCCTGGCTAGTAAAAACGCGGCGGGCGCTGAGGTAGCTGGGTTCTTCTAGGGCGATCGCATCGCCAGCAGACACCAGCACCCGCGTAGCCAGATCGAGGGCCTGCTGAGTGCCGTTGGTGATCAAAATGTGGTCGGGCTGACAGTGGACGGCACGGGCCTGGCTCAGGTAGGCGGCGATCGCCTCGCGCAGCGGCCAGTAGCCCATTGGGTCGGTGGCGTAGTCGAGCCAGTTGCCGCTCCGACAGCGACGCACCAGCAGCTGCCGCCACAGCGCCAGCGGGAACTGATCGAGGGCCGGGCGACCGTAGCGAAAGCTGATTTGGGCAGCGGGTTCAGGCGTGGGGCTGTCGGCAAAATCGACCAGGCGGCGACCGTAGGCCGAGAGCGACACGGGCGGCGACGGTGAAATTGAGGCAATTTCTGGCGCGGGGCTGTGCAGCAGATCTTCGGGCAGCTCGTCGCAGACGTAGGTGCCCGAGCCGACCACCGTTTGCAAATAGCCCTCGCTGAGCAGCTGATCGTAGCTCTGGGTCACCGTGGCGCGAGAAACGCCCAAACTAGTTGCCAGCGCCCGCGTGGAGGGCAACCGCTGCCGCGCCGACAGCCGCCCAGTCAGAATGGCCTGCCGCAGCGCCTCGTAGATCTGCTGGTAGTAGGGAGTCGGGCTGTGGGGATCGAGGGCGAGGGCGAAGTCCATGGGGGGGAAGGGTGGATGGGTAGGCGGGTGGATGGGTAGATGGTCCCTGAGCGAAGTCGAGGGGGGGGGTGATGGTCCCTGAGCGAAGTCGAGGGGGGGACGGGAAAAGTGGACTGGTTGTTTTGAGAAAAATTGGCTCTTGCAGGTAGCCAATGCTCTGTCTATGCTAAGTCCCATTGCATATTTCGCAGCAGTGGATAACGGCTATGGAGGCGCTAGAATCTGTTACTTTTCGGGCCAGCAAGGCTTCAGAGAATGGGGCGATCGCTCAGCACTTCTACGCTATGTGGCGAGATTTGGGCGTTCCTGCCGATGGCATTCAACCCGACTGGCAGGATATTGCCCTAGAGTTTGTCGTCACCGCCCGCCAAACCCTCGACTACCAGGCCTTTGTGGCTGAGGTGGATGGAACCATCATCGGTTCGGCTGGGGGGCAGCGCTTTAGCGGTCTGTACCCGCCCATTTTGTCGACAGCCCAGCGCCAGTACGGCTACATCTGGGGCGTGTATGTCGAACCGGCCTACCGCCAGCAGGGCGTAGCCACTCGGCTGACCCAGCTGGTGGTAAAGCATTTGACGAATCTGGGCTGTACGAAGGTGGTGCTGAATGCGGCACCCCAGGCGCGATCGCTCTACACCAGCCTGGGCTTCTGTGAGAGCAATTTGATGGAGCTAGATTTAACTGATTTAGCCAGAGGGGAATCGCTAAATGTCTCTTGAACTTGCCTTGGAATCGCCCCAGATCAACGACTACCTGAAGCCTTCAGCGGTAGTGAATGCTGACCATCCTGCGATCGCTGCTCAGGCCCAAGCGCTCGTGGAAGGGACGGCATCTACCGTTGCTCAAGCGCGGATTTTGTATGAATGGGTGCGGGATGCGATCGCCCACACCTGCGACATCCAGGCCGTACCCGTCACCTGCACCGCCTCCGAAGTGCTGCACTCAGGCCACGGCTTCTGCTTTGCCAAGGCCCACCTGCTTGCTGCCCTGCTGCGGAGCTGCGGCATTCCTACCGGGTTTTGCTACCAGCGCCTGGTCTTTGACGATGCCGACCCCACGCTCCACACCCTCCACGGGCTCAATGCCGTTTACCTCAAGGAGCTAGACCGCTGGATGCGGCTCGATGCCAGGGGCAACAAACCCGGTGTGCAGGCTGAGTTTGGCTGGAGCGGTCCAGAACCAGACTTTGCCGATCGCGAACAGCTTGCCTTCCCGATCCGTCCCCACCTCGGCGAAATCGACTACCCCATCATCTTCAGCCAACCCCACGCGGCGGTCGTCACCGCCCTGCAAACCCACCCCACCGCCGCCGACCTGATTGCCCACCTACCCACCACACTCTAGGAACACCCATGTCCACCCCTCCCTTCCCCTCTTCCCCATCTCCTTCACCTTCCTCACCCTCCCTTCTCCCCACCCCTCGCACCCAGGTCAAGCGCGTCCCCCAGCGGGCCAGCTACGATCGCCAGCAGGTCTACGCCATTCTCGATGAGGGGCTGGTCTGCCACCTGGGCTTTGTGGTCGAGGGCCAACCTTTTGTGATTCCCACCGCCTATGGTCGTCTGGATGACCAGGTTTACATCCACGGTTCCCCCGCCAGCCGCATGCTCAAGTCGCTGGAGCAGGGCGTTGCGGTCTGCCTCACCGTTACCCTGCTGGACGGGCTGGTGCTGGCGCGATCGGCCTTTCACCACTCGATGAACTACCGCTCGGTGGTGCTGTTTGGCACCGCCACCCGCGTAGACGACGCCGACGAAAAAATGACGGCGCTCAAAGCGTTTACCGACCACGTAGTACGCGATCGCTGGGATGACGTGCGCCCCCCCAACCGCCAGGAGCTAGCCGGTACCCTGGTGCTGGCCCTGCCGATCGCCGAGGCCTCAGCCAAGGTGCGCACCGGGCCACCCGTTGATGCGGCAGAAGACTACGCCCTGCCCGTCTGGGCCGGAGAAATTCCCCTGAGGCTGACTGCCACCACCCCGGTCACCGATCCCAAGTGCTCACCGGGCTTAGAGATTCCTAACCACGCCATCCACTACAGTCGCTAGAGGGGACTAAAGAATCAATAGAAAACCCCTGGGGGAGTTAGTCCCAGGGGTTTGAGCTTGATGACGATAACTATGGCTGCGCAGGAGAGCTTGCCCTAGTAGGCAAGACCCATGCTGCGGGTGGTTTCGGCACCCAGGTAGACCCGAATGCTCAAAAAGTCGGTGGGGCAGGCGGTTTCGCAGCGCTTGCAGCCAACACAGTCTTCGGTACGAGGGGAAGTGGCAATTTGCCCGGCTTTACAGCCATCCCAGGGCACCATTTCGAGAACGTCGGTGGGGCAAGCGCGCACGCACTGGGTGCAGCCGATGCAGGTATCGTAGATTTTGACAGAATGGGACATTGAATAAAAACTCCAATGTGGGTCACGACTGGGTTTGACAGCTTTAAGGATGGCCCTCAAAGGTAGGTCAAAATGGTCTATACAGTAAGGGTTTCCTAATCTTTGACCAGTCTATAGCGAGAGATTTCAGCTCTCATCGCCACCCCCTACAAACCTTAACGGATCGTAATATGAATAGGCGTTTAGACTCATAAATGGCTTGACAACAGGATCCCTAGCCTCGCTCAACCGCTGCCACCAAAGATTTTTCAATGCCAATCCGCCCATCCGGTCAATCAATGCGATCGACCTTTCTAAATGCCATCACCACCAGAGCGTCGTCAGCCGCCAGGCGGTCAAAGGACCGGGGCTTGGGGTTGAGCAAAATCTCGCCATTGCCCCGCCGCACGCCAATCAGCAGCAGCGGATTGTCGGTTTGAGTGGCGCTGTAGGTGCTGACCCACTGGCTCAGTTCGGCAAAGGTTTTACCCGCTAACCCACTGGGGTAGCGGCCTGGGTCGATGAAGTAAAACTCGTTGGAGTCGTCAGAGTAGGTGAGCAGCTGCTGGTAGACCACCGACATATTTTTGAACATGGCGCTCTGAGCCATAATGCCAGCGCTGTAGTCGCGGGCCGAGGCCACCTCATCTACCCCGGCCTCTTGCAAGTGGCGACGGCGGCTGAGGTTGACCAGTTCGGCAATCACGTGAATGTCTGTTTGCTGACCGGGAAGGCGTTCCAGGTGCTTGATGGCGAGGGCTATGAGGGCGTTTTTTTCGTCGGGGGCTTCAGTATCTTCGTCGGCCAGCAAAATGACCGCTTTGGCTTGGGGAGCGCAGAGCCGCTCTAGGGTAGCGTGGTGGGTGGGGTCGTCTTGAATAACGTGCACCCGCTCGGGCAGGCGATCGCGATCGCTGACCACCGAGGCCGCCACCACCACAATGTCGATCGGGCTAGCCTTGTTGCCCTCGATCAGCTGGTCGATAATGCCCGTCGCCTTGTCGTTCCAGTTGCAGATAATAATGTGGTCTTTAAACACGCTCACATGAGTCTCCGATCGCAGCGCCTGGGTGACAAAAATAGAGGAAATCTTGCCGCTGATCGCCCCAAAGATGAACGTGCCGGAGATCAGCAGCAGCAGTTGTAGCACTCGCCCAACCGGGCTTTTGGGCTTGTCGGGGTACTCCCCCATCAGAGTGATGACGATATTTTCAAGCACCTCCCAGGGGGTGGTGCCATCGGCACCTCTGCCCTCGTGCCACAGCAGCAGACCCACTACGGTCGCCAGCGCCAGCGGCACGACCAGAGCGATCAGCCGTTGGGGCGACAACGCCTTTAAAGACAGCCACTTAAGGGGAGCAATCACCGTCATGGGCGGGGTCAAAGGGTTGGCATTCGCCACGAAACTCCCAATAAGATAGCGTTAATGGTCGGCCCGTAGGGTGTGTTCGGCTGGCCAACATGCTTGGCAAACTCACGGCATCTTCGCCCAGCCAACGCACCGAAACTCGTCCATCAGAGAGGTTTGCCGTCGCCAGAAACCCGGTTTCTGCTTTGCACTACGGCGGAAGATTGGCATAGCCCCGGCAGCCCGGTTTATAAACCCAAGCGAACCTCCGGCAGTGGCTACGATCCATTTCTTAAGTAGACCCATAAGGGGCTAGCAAATTCACGAGCCTAGGGCTAAGTTGACCGCCGCTTCGGCGTGAATGCGGGTGGTGGGAAACAGGGGCACCGCAGCGGCGGCATCCTTCACCAGCAGCTCTAGCTCAGTGCAGCCCAAGATCACGCCCTCGGCCCCAGCAGCAGCGAGTTCTTGGCAGATCGCCAGCACCGCCTGACAAGATTCGGGCTTAAACTGACCCCGACACAGCTCGTCGTAGATGATTTGATGCACTATCGTCCGGCCAGAGTCGCTAGGGATCAACACCTCCAGGCCGTGGCGATCGATTAAGCGCTGGCGGTAGAAGTCTTGCTCCATGGTGAACCTGGTGCCCAGCAGCCCCACTCGCCCCAGCCCCTGCGCTTTGATGGCCGCAGCGGTCACATCGGCAATGTGCACCAGAGGAATAGAAATGCGGGCTTCGATATCGTTGGCCAACAGGTGCATGGTGTTGGCGCCCAGCAGCACCATGCTGGCCCCAGCCATTTGCAGCTGCTGGGCCGCCTCGACCAAAATTGCTGAAATGTCGGCCCAGTTGCCGTCGTGCTGCATGGCCGCCATGTCGGCAAAATCGACTGAAAACAGGATGAGTTTGGCGGAGTGCAGCCCCCCCAGCCTGGCACGGGTGGTCTGGTTGAGAATGCGATAGTACTCAAGCGACGACTCCCAGCTCATGCCGCCAATCAGGCCAATGGTTTTCAACGGATGCCTCCTTTTCGCCCTTCAGGTCGTGCCCTGGGTATATCACCTTTCCGGGTCGATGGGTTATGGTTGCGTAAGTTTAGGCATGCCTGGCTAGGTTTGCCCGGCAGCGTTAGCGGATTGCCCCCATTCCTAACCGTGACCCTATGACGTTTTCCTCCAGTCCGGCCCCCTATGAACCTTTGAGCGTTGAGGCGCTGGGCCAGCGCCTGGCCGAGGCCGACGAGGCGGTGCAGCTGATTGATGTGCGCGAGCCCGCAGAGGTAGAGGCCGCCAGCCTGCCGGGATTTGTCAATTTGCCCCTCAGCGCGTTTGCCGATTGGTCGGGTACGATTCACGGTCGGTTCGAGGCCGATCGCGAAACCATTGTGCTCTGCCACCACGGCGTGCGCTCGGCCCAGATGTGCGGCTGGCTGGCCCAGCAGGGCTTTACCCAGCTCAAGAATGTGACCGGCGGCATCGATGCCTACGCCCTGACCGTCGATCGATCGGTACCCCGTTACTAGGCCCGCTGCGAGGGTTGTTGCTATGGTTACCAGTTCGCTGCGATCGCTGATTCCTGGCCAAACCCTCGTTGGGGCTGACCTACGGCTACTGGCGGCGGCAGTAGGGCAGCAGCTGGCAGCCTATCGCCGGGGGTGGCCACTGGTCGCCTCGCGCCGCGAGATTCCGATGAACTATCGGGTCTGGGGGCTGCAGTTTGGCCGTCAGGAAAATCAGGTGCTGACCTCAGTAGGGGCGATCGCAGACCTGTGCCAGCGCGACGGCATCGACGGTCGCCTGCTGATTGTCGGCGAAGCGGGGGTGGGCAAAACCCATACCCTGCTGGCAGTGGGCGATCTGCTGCTCAAGCGCGGCGGGCCGGTGCCGGTGCTGGTCGATGTCTCGGCCTGGGCCGGGGAAACCATGCGCGAATGGCTGATCGCCGCCCTGTGGCGCGACTACCGGGTGGCCAAACCCACCGCCGCCAGCTGGGTCGACCAGGCCCAGCTCACCCTGCTGGTCGATGGGTTTGACCACCTGCCTGCCCCCCAGCAGCGCAAGTGTGCCGCCGCCCTGGAGGCTCTGCTGCGCACCAACCCCAGCCAGACCGCGCTGCTCTGCTGCCGCCGCCAGGTGATGGAGTCGCTGGGGCTAACCTTTGATCAGTTCAACGGCGGCATTCACATTATTCCGCTGGCGGCGCAGCAGGTGAAAGATTACGTGATGGCGCAAAACTGCCCCGACCTGTGGCCCGTGATCAAGGGCAGCAAGGTGCTGCAACAGCTGGCCCGACTGCCTCTGCACCTGACCATGCTGGTGGCAATGACGAACCCAGCCGAGCCGCCCATTCGCAACCGGGCCGACCTGGTGCAGCGCTACCTGGAAGACCGCCTGGCTCAGGCTCAGGGCAGCTCGGCCCAGCACCGGGCCACCCTGGGCTGGCTGGCCCAACAGCTTGAGTCGCGATCGCGGTTGTTCTACCTCGACGATCTGCAGCGCACCTGGCTGCCCGAACCCCGCCAGCTGCTGTACCGGCTGTTGCTGGGGCTGGCTATTGCTCTGGTGATAGGGCTGGTGGGCGGCAACCTGCTGCTGGGGCTGGCCGTGGGGCTAATGCTGTCTCAGATTGATCTAGAGATTTTTGTCTACTTTCGGCTGGGGCTGGCGATCGCCCCTCTAAGCGGCCTGGTGCCCCTGATCTTAACCTGCGGCCTGCTCGCCCTGGTGTTGGGGCTGGGGCTGGGCACCGCCGGAGCGCTATTGCTGACCCCCTTTGGCCTGGGCGGGTCTGGGTTTGGCTGGGCCGGGGCCGCAGGTGCAACTATCGGCTGGAGCCTGGGGCTAGTTGGGCTGCTGCGCGGCGGTCAACCTGGGACTATGCAGAGCCGCTTAATTCCTAACCAGGACGTGCGTTTGGCCCTGCGCAATACGGTGATTTTGGTGGCTGAGCTGGGCCTGCTGCTGGGGCTCATGCTGGCGTTACCAGCGGTGGCCAGCGGCCAGTCGCCCCTGGCGCTACTGCCCCTCAGCTCGGCTCGGCTAATTGGGGCGGGGCTGGTCTGTGCAGTACTCTGGCTGTCGTTTGGGCTACAGCACGGCCTGGTGCGGCTGTTGCTGAGTGGTCGTCAGGGCCTGCCTTTAGCCGCTCGCCCCTGGCTTGAGGCTATGGCGGCAGCGGGGCTGCTGCGGCGAGTGGGGGGCGGTTACGGCTTTGGCCACGAGATGCTGCGTCAGGCCCTGGCTCCGGCCCAGCGCGGTGACGGTAAGGGCGCGATCGCCCCCTAGCGCCATCTAGACCCGGCGCTGGTACGTAAAGCATTAGGTGGGGTCACGGTGTAACCCTCAGTACGCTTTAAACCTACCGCAGTCCTTCATACTGGGGGTCGCTTGGGCTAGGGTCGCTCAGGCGGCTCTCAGAGTCATTCGTCAAAATCTCTACAGGCGTGCTCGGCGACATTGCCAGAGCAGATACCCAGACTCGATTTTCTTGCTCTCTACCGTTTAGCAGCACGATGGCGTTTTTATCTAAGTCTGTTTCCAGGCCGACCGATCAGGCTAAATCACGCCCGTCCGTCCGCTGGGCCACGTTAATTATGGCGGCCACCGTCGGGCTATCGGCGGCGATCGTGCTGGCCTGGTTTGCTGGCGAGGAACGCATCACCAAAATTTTTGCTCAGCTTCAGGTATTGCAGGGCCAGCCGCCCATGTGGCTAGAAGTGCCCATGGTGACGGCCCAGTACCTAATCGCTCCCACCGTGGTGCTGCTGCTGCTGGCCTACGCCATTACCCGCGTTTCGCCCCGGCCCCAAACCTGGTCACGGTGCATTGTCATCGGCATTTTGCTCACCCTGGTTACCCGCTACCTGGTGTGGCGCTGCCTTTCGACGCTCAATCTGGCCTCGCCCCTGGAGGGCACCCTCAGCCTGGGGCTGCTGGGGATGGAGCTGTTTGGCCTCACCACCAGCATTATTCAGCTGCTGCTGCTGCTGCGGGTGCGCGATCGCAGACCCCAGGCCGACCAGTTCGAGCAGGATGTGATCAGCGGCAGCTATCAGCCCTGGGTGGACGTGTTTATTCCCACCTACGACGAACCGGCCTTTATCTTGCGCCGCACCATCATTGGCTGTCAGGCCATGACCTACCCGCGCAAAACCGTCTACCTGCTCGACGACACCCGCCGCCCCGAGATCAAAGCCCTGGCCAGCGAACTGGGCTGCCGCTACATTACTCGTTCCAGCAACCACCACGCCAAGGCGGGCAACCTCAACCACGCCATCGAGCAAACCCAGGGCGAACTGATCGCCTCCTTCGATGCCGACTTTGTGCCCACCCGCAATTTTCTCTGCCGCACGGTGGGCTTTTTTCAGCAGGCTAAAGTGGGCCTGGTGCAGACCCCCCAGAGCTTCTACAACGCCGACCCGATCGCCCGCAACCTGGGCCTGGAGGGTGTGCTGACGCCCGAAGAAGAGGTGTTTTATCGCCAGATTCAACCCATGCGCGACGGCGTGGGCAGCGTGGTGTGCTCGGGCACCTCGTTTGTAGCTCGGCGCAGCGCCCTGGAGGCCAGCGGCGGCTTTGTCACCGAGTCGCTGAGCGAAGACTACTTTACCTCGGTGCGCCTGGCCGCCCAGGGCAACGATGTGATTTACCTGGACGAAAAGCTCAGCGCGGGCCTCGCCGCCGAAGATATTGCCGCCCACGCCACCCAGCGGCTGCGCTGGGCCAGGGGCACCCTGCAAGCCTTTTTCATTGACTCCAACCCGCTGACCATTCCTGGGCTCACCCCCATGCAGCGGCTGGGTCACCTGGAGGGGCTGCTGCACTGGTTTAGCAGCATTCCCCGCATCGGCTTTTTGCTGATGCCGCTGGCCTACTCGTTTCTGAACGTTATACCAATTCAGGCGACGGCGCGGGAACTGCTCTACTACTTTGTGCCCTACTACCTGGTGCAGCTGACGGTGTTTGCCTGGCTGAATGAGCGATCGCGTTCTGCCCTGCTCTCAGACATCTACTCGCTGGTGCTGGTGTTTCCGCTGGCGGCTACCGTGGTGCAGGCCATGATCAACCCCTTTTCGCGGGGGTTTCAGGTCACGCCCAAGGGCACCTCCAGCCAGCGGTTTCAGTTCAACTGGAAGCTGGGCTGGCCGCTGGTGCTGCTGTTTGGGCTGACTGCCATCAGCCTGTGGCGAAACCTGGGCCTGTGCCTGATGGCGGGCTGGGGCAGCGATGCGGCCTACGACATCACCTCGCGGGGGCTGGCCCTGGGCTGGGTGTGGAGCGCCTACAACCTGGCCATGATCGCCGTGGCGCTGCTGATTTTGCTGGATGTGCCCCGCCCCGACGCCCACGTGTGGTTTGATCTGCGCCGGGTGATCAAGCTAACG
Organism: Nodosilinea sp. AN01ver1; assembly: GCF_050565655.1. Classification (NCBI taxonomy): domain Bacteria; kingdom Bacillati; phylum Cyanobacteriota; class Cyanophyceae; order Nodosilineales; family Nodosilineaceae; genus Nodosilinea; species Nodosilinea sp. AN01ver1. The sequence continues at coordinate 24,092 of NZ_JBNXVS010000014.1, forward strand.
CCTCGCACCCTGCGACCCGAATCGGGCAGTGCGCCCCCAAAGCCGGTCGGTGGCCCAGACGCCGTCTTCTCCGCAGGGTCAATGCCTAAAACCTGGTGGGGCATCACCACCGCGATGTCTGAGGTTGGAGTAGAACTATCTCTTACCCAGCAGATCTCTGCCGCCCAGCCCCTCAGCGTGGGCATGACGGTCGATCTAGAGATTGCCGAAGATGCGATCGCCCTGGAGGGCATCATCACCGCCATTAGCTATAAGAACAACGACAAAGGCGAGTTTCCTCACCTGCGGGTGCAGTTTGGCCCCCTGGCCCCGGCCAGCTACCGCGCCCTGGTCACCACCCTGTTCTGTCGCCCCGGCCAGTGGAAGCGCTGGAACAGCCCCGGTGAACTGCGATCGATCTGGCTGCTGCTGCGGGTGCTGGTTTGGCCGCGATGGTTTAGCAGCCGTAGCCCCAGGGCGGTGCCGGTGGCCAAGGGGTAAACCCCTGGGGTAAGCCATCGGAGCCGAAACACTTTATGATGGCGGCTATCACCTGACCTGTCATAACACCCCACGCCCCTGTTGCCCCTCGCCTTCGCCCTATGCAGATTACCTACGACCCCGATCGCGACATCCTGCAAATTGCCTTTAACCAGCGCGACGTAGACGAAACCGCCCGCGTTTCTCCCAACCTGATTCTCGACTACGACGAAGATGGGCTAATTGTTGGGCTAGAGCTGCGTCATGCCTCAAAGCGGGTTGACAACCCCATGTCATTCACCTTTACAGTGGGCGATGCCGACGTCGAAAAACCCCAGCCCTAAAGAGGTTTTGGATTCAGGATTCAGGATTTTCGCAGCGATAAAAAAAGGGGAGGCGATGCCTCCCCGCGTCATCATGACTTGCTCTCAAATGTCAACCGTTGATCGTCAACCCTTAGCGCAGAGACACCTCTGCTCAACGCTTAGGCTTCGCCTGCTTCGATGGCAGGAGCTTCGGTGCTGCCCAGGTCAATTTTGACCACTTTGTTGCGGGCCTCGACCACCTTGGGCAGGGTCAGGGTCAGCACGCCGTTGGCAAAGTTAGCCACGACCTTGTCGTTCTGCACAGCATCGGGCAGGTTCACCAGGCGGTGGAAGCTGCCGTAGCGGGTGTCGTCGTAGAGCACTTTGGTGCCATCGGCAGGAGCTGCGGGCTGGTTGCGGGTGCCGGAGATCGACACCACATCAGCACTCACCTGCACATCGAGATCGGCGGCGTTTACCCCGGCCAGATGGGTGGTGAGCACAAACTCGTTGCCCTGGTCTACCATACGCACCGCCGGAGCCCAGTCGGCTTTGCTGAGGGCTTCGGTAGTCAGTTCGCCAAACACGTCATTGATTTGACGACGAATGGCGTTGATTTCGGTGATGGGGTCTAGATAGCGACGAATAATCATGGATTTTGATCCTCCTGGTACTTGCCTTTTCAAACTGTTGAAGTGAGTCAGGTCAAGCATTTGCGCTTTCACTCTGTACAGTTTCTATAGTGCGCCAGGGTCGCTTTCTCCTCCAGTCGTAGGAACCCTACTGCGGTGGCGAACTTCCCTCCCGTACTGCGATGGCGAGTGAACCGAAAGGGTTGGTACGGGTGCGGGGCGATCGCTCCTTTACGGCTCAGCCCCATCATCGCTGGATAGGGGCAGGCCGTAATTGAATGTCGCTTGTTCAGGAAGCTTGAAACGCTGACATCCTCAGGGTTTTTCCATTTTGAATTTTGCCCTTTGAACTCCGCGTAGCGGTACTAGCGATCGCTTTTCAACCCCGCCTGCACTGGGTCAAACCCTTCGGGAAAATGGGTGTCGTGAGGATCGTAGTCAGCGGCAGTCAGCACAGCCCCGGTGAGAGTTGCTGTGCGCAGATTGGTGCCAATCAGCATTGCTCCGCGCAGGTCGGCCCCGGTTAGGTTGGCCTCGGATAGGTTGGCGTAGCTCAGGTCTACTCCGCGCAGATTGGACCCAGTTAGGTCGCTGCCGCTGAGGTCGGCATAGCTGAGGTCTGCCCCCTTGAGGTCTACCCCGGCCAGGTCTACGGCGGAGAGCACCAGGTTGGCGAAGTCGCGCCGCCCGGCAGCGTAGGTTTGCAGCAGGGCAACGGCAGTGGTGATGTCGGCGACGGGCTGAGTCATGGCGAACACTGAACGAGTCCCCTTCAGCTTAGGGGCTGCCGCCGGAGATGCTCTTCAGTTGTAATCATCCTTTAATAGGCCGGGTGAAGGGGGCGGTAATGGTTGGGGCGATCGCCGTTGTTATGCCTGCGATTGTTAATGCAAGGGCTGCGATTGCGATCGCCACTTGATGACATACCAATGCAGGGCAATGACATGCCAATGCAGCCCTTTGACATGCCAATGCAGCCCTTTGACATGCCATTGCAGGGCGATGATATGCCAATGCGGCTCGGTGATATGCCAATGCAGCTCAGTGACATAGTATTGCGGCTCGGTGATATGCGATCGCAGCCCTAGGACATATCGTTGCAGCGAGATCTAAACCTCCCAAACGCTCTGCAAGTACCATAGTGATTGGGGATTCCACCTTAGCCAGCCCCGGCCTCGGCATAGATAGCGATGATTCTTGTGGAGAGGCTGCGCGAATTGCTTCAGATTTTCAACGCCAGCCCTCTACGGTTTGCCCCTCAAAATTTCAGTGGTACATTTGAATTTGTAACTAGGCTGCGCCGATGATCTCTTACACCAAGCCTTTTAGCCATGACAGACTCATCCAATCTGCCGCCAGAATTTGAGCGAACACTCTCTGAATTCGGCATCTCGTCAGAGACAAGCCGGATGCTGTACGAAAAAGGCATTCCTCCAGAGACACTCAAGGCTATTTCAAGCGGGAGCTGCTTCCTTACAGACATTTCTGAAAGAGTGGCTGATGTCGTAAAGCGTTACCAGGCCGGAGAACGCGACTTTAGAGGTATCCATCTGCACGGCTCTAAAGTTCTTAAGCAAATTAATCTAAGTGGCGCTGACTTAAGAGAAGCCTACTTAAGCTCTGTGGATTTAACCAGTGCAAATCTAAGTAATGCAAACTTAGAGGGTGCTGATCTATCAGGCTCAGATTTACGTCACGCAAATTTATCAGGAGCAAATTTAAACCGGGCAAGGTTGCGATACGCTCGTCTAATTCAAGCAAATTTGGCGGACGCAACCCTTGTAGATGCAGATCTAAAAGGTGCTAACCTCTCCGGCTGCACTATGCCCGATGGCACATTAGACCCCGCCTTAGCACGCATAGAACAGGCTATTCAGCACTTAAAGCGCCCCGGCTGGATACCAGTCGTACAGCAGGGCGATGGCGATATGAACCGCTCTAAGTTTGGCGGCAAGCCCTGGTTAAATGCCGACGAAAGCTGGCCAACTTGCCCCAACTGCGGCAATCCTATGCGGTTCTTCTTTCAAGTGAACCTGCAAGACATTCCTGAAGAACTCAATCAAAACTTTGGCGCAGGTATTCTACAGTTTTTCTACTGCACCTACGAAACTCGAATAGAGCACGACCATCCTATTCCTTCCAAAACTTTCACCTACGGAAATCTTTTAACAGGCAACGCCAAACATATAGAGCATAAAAGCTGTGAGGACGACTGTTTGGGCTATATGCCGTTTGCAGAAAACCAGTTAGTTCGAATCATACAACCCACTGAAACACCTGCGGTTTTTGAAATTCCTGAAACGGTTTACAACCTCTCCATGTTGCGCAGAGAAGAATTTCCGGCGAGGCTAATTGTCGATTGGCAAAGAGTTAATGACTATCCCGACTATGAAGAGATCCTAGACCAGGGAATTGACTTCGAGCATGATGATTTTGTCTTTATGCACGATTCTGGCCTGTATCATCACAGAGACAAGCTGGCAGGCTGGCCCAACTGGGTACAAGATGTTGAGTATCCCGATTGCCCGATCTGCCAGCAGCAGATGAATCAGCTCATCTTTCAGCTTGTATCCGATGACAACATTCCCTATCTGTGGGGCGATATGGGAACGGGCTATGTCCTGCAATGCCCTACGCACAAAGACCAAGTTACCTTTCTATGGCAGTGTGGCTAGCAAGAACATCATTCAATGACAGGCAAAGGGGCGATCGCATTTCTCGAAGGCGTCAGCGAAGATGTGAAGTAACCGTCATCAAACTAAGCAGACTCAAAACTCCTTACCGAAACGACAATCATGACCAAAACCCTGACCATCACTTTGCCAGATGCTCTTGAGCAAGCCTTAGCTCAAACCGCTGCCCAGGCCAACCAATCTACCGAAGAGCTGATTGTAAAACTCCTCACTCAAAACTTAATTCCAGAGACAGAAGAACAACCTGACCCACTAATGGCGTTGTTCGGTTCCATCAGTTCTGACGTGCCCGATGCTGCCGATCGCCACGACTACTACATCGGCAAAGCCATCTACGACGAAATGCATTCCGATGAATAGCATTTTTATTGATACCTCTGGCTGGGCCAATACCTTTGATAAACGGCAACCTTATTATCTAGAGGCAGTTGCAGCTTTTCAAGCCATGCGCCAAAATCGTGCTGCGATCGTAACCAGCAACTATGTCTTGGCAGAGCTGGTGTCTCTTTTGCAAAGTCCCATGCGAGTGCCAAGATCGCACATCTTCACCATCATCGACACCATCAAAGCTACCCCCTACCTAGACCTTATCCACATCGATCCCGCTATAGATTCGGCTGCCTGGAACCTCTGCAAAGCTAGGCCTGACAAAAATTGGTCTTTGGTTGATTGCAGCTCATTTATTCTGATGCAGCAACGAGAGATTCAGACTGCGCTCACTACAGATCATCACTTCGAGCAGGCAGGCTTCATTCATCTGCTAAAACCTACCATCACTTAGACACTACAGCGTCACCAGGTCGGGGTAGTGGGCAATTAGCTCATCGGCGCTGAGGCTGTCGCTGGGGTCTTGGGGCGTCCACAGCAGTTCGTAGACCAGCAGGTAGGCGGGCGAAATCGAGCCCAAGCGCTGCAAGACAGCCCTGAGATCGGCCACCGAGCTGACGGACTTAAACAGGGGGCGATCGTCCGCCGTGCCCAGCAGCAGCGTCACCACAATGTGCGAGGCCACCTCATCGCTGGGTGCAGTGGGCATGGCACGCCGCTGCACCTCGCCGCCCACGTTGATTAGCGTTTCAACCGCAAACTTACTGCGCTCTTGAATCGACAGACGCTCAAACAATTCTGATGCTTTCTCGCGCCCGGCGACGGTTTGCGACTCGGCCCGCACGTGGGTCCAGTAGTCGGGGTGGCGCAGCAGGGCCAGTACGGTGGCACGTAGCTGGGCGGCCAGCCCAGCCGAGGTGGTGAGGTCGGCCTCTAGAGCAATGCGATCGAGGTCACGCTGTAGCTCTCTCGCTCCGGCCAGCAGCGCCACCTGGAGGCGCGTCACGGTGACAATATCGTTGAGCAATTCGCTCTGGCTGCCCGGCGCTGCGGGGCTGTCTCCCCGGCGGCTGCCCTGCAAATAGCTGAAAACGATGGGCAGCAGAATGAACCCCAGCACCACAATGACGAAGAACAGCTCGCCGCCGCCATCGTCGCCGGTATCAACGTAGACCGGAGCCGGAGTGTAGGTGGGGTAGGGCACAATCACCGGGCCGGGGGCCGAGCGGTAGCCGTAGCCGCCGCCATAGCCGCCATAACCACCGCCGTAGCCACCCCCATAGCCGCCACTGGGAGGCAGGCTACGCGGGGCCGATGGCGCTGGCGCGGGTCGACTAAACGAGCCGCCCCGGCTCATGCCGCCGCTGACCGCCTGTTCTGCGATCGCGCCCTGGGGCAGCAGCCCATCCCTCAGCCAGTGTGATTCCACTGTTTTTAAGAAAACCGGCTGCCCCTTCACCACGGGCACCACGCCCAGATAAACCACCAGGGCGATCAGCACAGTGGCCGCTGCAATCATCAACCACAGCCGCTTGAGACTAGGGTTTATCTGCATCATGGGTTCTCCAAAACTCTTTAGGGAGCCGACTTGGCGCGATTCTTTGAGTATCTAACAAACCCCAAAGTACGTGGGTTAACAATCCTAAACTTGTCGCCTGGTGGCGCGATCGCCGCCCGTTGCCAAAACCGTAACCCTGTATAGCTTCCTTATAGTTCGTTGATAAATTGCTAAAGGACTCAGGGGAGAGCTATGCAGCGTTTTTAAGCTGCGCCGCTGCAAGAGCCGCGATTCCCCGGCTGAACTTTAGGTGTGAGATTGACCATGAACAAGCGAATGTTGTCTGCGCTGGTGGGGGCTGATCTGATGGCTATTACTCTGGGCAGCGGGATTTTGGCGGGTGGTCAGGCTGTGGCGCAGGCCCAGCCCGAGCCGTACAACTGCCTCACCCGCGAAGTATTTACCCCCGAGAAGCAGGCCTGGTGCGATCGCTGGAGCACGCTGCAAAACGGCACCTACATCGTGCCCCTGGGCTTTGGCTCTGAGCCCACCTTTGAAACTGTGACGCTCGAAAATGGTGGGTACAACCGCCCTGGCGAGCTGGTGGTGAGCCTGGCCAGCGAGCCCAACTGGATGGCCTTTGGCGATATCGACGGCGACGGCAACGACGATGCCGCTGTGTTCTTTGGCGTCAATCAGGGGGGCGGCACCAACCTAGTCACCTACCTGGCGGCGGTGATGGATATTGACGGGGAGGCTCGGGCACTACCGCCCATCGCCCTGGGCGATCGCATTCTGCTCAACGGCCCCACCACCATTGCAAACCAGCGCATCAATGTGGCCCAGCTGACCCAGACAGAAGTGATCAACCGCAGCTTTGTGGTCGATGGCGGCAGCCTCAGCGAGCTGGCCCAGCTGCCCAGCCCCGAGCGGGCTGGGGTGCCCGACGGCACTGTCGTATTTTCGCAGACGCCGACCTATGCGGTGCGGGTGTTTACCCGCGACGGCCTGCCCTATATCAACCTGTTTAACAAAGCCAGCGGGCAGCAGGAGCTAAACGGCGTTCGGGCGATCGCGGTCAGTTCGGTAGAGGGTATTGCCTTTGCAACGTCCGGCTCAACCGCGCAAAATCAGCCCGCCGTACGCGTCAGCCTTGCCCCCGATGGCAGCCAAACCTTTGAGGTCAACGATACCGTGCAAACCAACTCCGCCAGCGTGACCGGCAGCGTCACCTACCTGCCCCGCATTGCCATGCCGCCCAACGCCGTGCTGGAAGTCAGCCTGCTGGATGTCAGCCGAGCCGATGCCCCAGCCGTTACCCTGGCGTCTCAAAGCATGGTGTTTGGCGACCGCCAGGTGCCGCTTCCCTTTGAGCTGGTGTACAACCCCGATCAAATCGACCCCCGCCTGAGCTACGCGGTGCAGGCCCGCATACTGGTCGATGGAGATCTGCGCTTTATCAACACCAGCCGGTTCGCGGTGATCACCCAGGGCAACCCCACCTCGGTAGAGGTCAGAGTTGACCCGGTATCGCGATAGGTGGGCTAACCCATAAAACCGTCAATACAGGTTCATCTGCTCTTAGCCGCCTGCCTGGGGCAGCTATTGGGCTCTACCCTTGGATATAAATTAGATGAACTTGGGCCGCAGGCGATCGGGCTGGGAAGGCCGCTTGTTAGACTAACGGCAGCCAAAGCGTCGTCCACAGCGTGTAGACCTACCGTGACCGTCAAAGACTCTGCCCCCACTCTGCCCCCCGTAGTTCAACCCGCCCTCCAGCCCCTGGTTTACCTAGTCGAAGATGAAACCCAAACGGTACTCGACTGGGCATCGTCCGTAGGCCATTCGGATGATACCTATTTCCAGCGGGGCCAGCGCCTGGCTCGGCGGCTAGGTGCCCACTACCGCCGCGATGGGCTGACCGAGTTCGGCTTTTGGACCCCGGAGCTAGTCGCCGACATTATTCAGTCGGAGCGCACCCTGGAGCTAGAGATTCTCACGCCGCTGCAGCCGATCGACTTTCGCGCCCCCCAGCAGACGCTGCGGTTTCAGCGCGATCGCCTGCCGGTCATGCAGCAGGGCGAGTTTGTCTGGGCCGTAGTGGCGGGGGTGAAGCCGGGGGGGCGCGATCGCGCCGGCAGCTTCTACTGGCTGCGCTACATTGATGCCGAAGGGCGGCTCAACTACATTCGCGACCCGCTGGCCTACTCGCTGCCCTACGGGGTGTTTGCCCCCGCCGAAGTGTACGACCTGCGGCGGCTGCAGCAGCGGCGGGCCGATCTGGGCTACCTGGCCCGCAGCGCAGCCCCCAAGGGCGGCATCGACCCCGAAATTCCCCGCGTGCCCGCCCCCACCAACATTCTGCAAATCCACGTCAAAACGGCCTCTGCCGAGGGCAGCCTGGAGGGGTTGACCCGCATTTACCAGCGCATTTCTGACAAGCTGGCCGCTGGCGAAGACCTCACCCCCGCCGAGGCCGCCTATACCGGCTACGACGCGGTGCAGCTGCTGCCGGTCGAGCCCACCATTGAGTATCGCCGCGAAGACACCAATATCGAGCACGAGTTCTTTGCCATTGTCGAAGACAGCAACGAAGACGATATCGACAGCGAAGCCGCCAGCGCTGGCTTGACTGTGACCCTGCGCCAGCCCAACACCCAAAACTGGGGCTACGACGTGCCCATTTTGGGCTCAGCCGCCACCAACCCTAGCGTACTGGGCAGCCTGCGCCCCGACGAAATTGTGGAGTTTATTGCCACTCTGCACACCTTCTCGGCGGGGCCGATTCAGCTGATCTACGACCTGGTCTATGGTCACGCCGACAACCAGGGCATTGAGCTGCTTACCCAGCAGTTCTTTAAAGGCCCCAACATGTACGGCCAGGACCTCAACCACCAGCTGCCCCAGGTGCGGGCCATTTTGCTGGAGATGCAGCGGCGCAAAATCAACACCGGAGCCGACGGCATTCGCGTCGATGGCGGCCAGGATTTTCGCTTCTTTAACCCCCTCAGCGGACGGGTCGAGCAGGACGATGTGTACCTGCTGGCCATGAGCGACGTAGTGCAGGATATCCAGGGCTACCGGCGGCGCATGTTCACCATTTTTGAGGATGGTCGCCCCTGGCCCGAGGCGGGTTGGGAAGAAAAATCAACCTACCGCGAGCTGATCGAGGCCAAGCCCGGCTCGTTTCAGTGGGGGCCGCTGATTTTTGCCCACAACACCCCCACCCTGAAGGGCTTTTGGGACCGCAAGTGGCGGCGGGTGTGCGAGGTGATTTTCCAGGGCGACCACTGGATTACCGGCTGCGGCAACCACGACACCGTGCGCCGGGGCAACCAGATCGACCTCGACGCCGACATCAACTGGAACCTGGGCAAAACCCTGCCCGAGGCCCTCAACCGGGCCTACAACAACTCGGCCACGCTGCTGTGGGTGCACGGCTTTAGCCCCGGCCTGCCGATGGATTTTCTCAACGCCAGTCTGGAGACGCCCTGGGGCTTCTTTCGCAACACCGACGATCGCTACGGCGTCAAGGTGGTCTCCGAAGAGGTGGGCTTTTTAGACTGGGAAATCGAGCCCGAGCTGTACCTGCAGCCCCACGCCTTTCCCCAGCTCAAATCGCTGGGGTTTGAAACTCTGGATCAGCTCAAGGGTTTTGCCAACGCCCTGCGGGAGGCCATGGTCGAAACCGACTACAACCTGGAAGAGGTGGCCCAGATCTGCCAGCACTGCCTGGGCGATGGAGCCGACAGCACGGTGTGTGAAGTGCCCGCCCTCGAAGAGCTGAACCAGCCCAGCCTGCCCCGGTTTTTGGCCACCCTTGACGTGCCCAAGCTGAAGCAGTTTGCCATGGCCTTTATGGAAGACGGCCACGACATTTGCAACGTGGCCCACTACTTTGAGCAAGCCAACCCCGATCGCGGCTACTTTGGCATGGCCCTGCGGGAGTTTCGGCGGCAGCGCCCCTGGCTGCGGGAGAACCTGATTGGCCGCGATCGCTTCAACCGCATCAGCGACGACGAGCGCACCATTTTCTACGGCTACCGCATTCAGCCCCAGGCCGCCGACCACCAGCCGCCCCAGGAGGTGGTGATGGTGGCCCACATGGGCGGCACACCGATGACGGTGAACCTGGGCGACTGGCTCCAGCTCGATATGGCCGCCTGGCAAGTGGCCCTGACCACGCCAGGGCTAGATCTGGGGTCGCAGCCCGACGACCTGCGCTCCTTCGAGCTGCGCGACAGCCAGGGCGTGCTGCTGGTCAATACCGCAGGCGGTTAGAGCGATCGCTCAGGGATCACAGTAGGGTGGGCAATGCCCACCTCACCCCTATGCTCAAGCCATCTCCTCCACTTCCTCCGTCTGGAGTTCCTCGGTTTGGAATTCCTCTGGCTGAGGATGAAAGTACTCATAGATCTGCTGGGCCAGCTGCGGCCCAATGCCCGGTACGGTGGCTAGCTGCTCGGTACTCGCCTCGCGAATGTAGTCGATCGATCGAAACGCCGCCAGCAGTTCCTTCTGGCGGTGCTGACCCAGGCCGGGGATCTCGGAGAGGCGCGATCGCCGCATTCGATCGGTGCGCTTCTTGCGGTGAAAGCCGATCGCAAAGCGGTGGGCCTCGTCGCGCAGACGGCGCAGCAGCTGCACCCCCGGCTGGTCAGCCTCGGTAGCCAGGGGAATCGACTCACCGGGGAGAAAAATCTCCTCGCGCTTTTTAGCCAGGCTGACCACGTTGATCTCCTGGAGCAGGTTGAGTTCTTTCAGCACCTCTACCACCGCCGAGAGCTGCCCCTTGCCGCCGTCGATCATCACCAGGTCGGGCCAGTCGGGGTTGCCCAGGCGCTGCTTGGTGGGGTCGGTGGCGTAGCGGCGAAAGCGGCGGCGAATCACCTCGGCCATACTGGCGAAGTCATCGGAGTGGCCCGGTTTCACCTCGGGGTTTTTGATCTTGTAGTGGCGATAGTGCTGCTTGGCGGGCATGCCGTCGACAAACACCACCTGGGAGGCCACCGCATCAGACCCCTGGATGTGGGAAATGTCGTAGCCCTCGATGCGCTTGGGCAGGTCGGGCAGGTCGAGGGCGATCGCCAGGTCTTGCAGGGCCTGAACGTTGCGATCGGCGGCGGCCTGGGTGCGGGCCAGTTCGTACTGGGCGTTGCGCTCCACCATCTCAATCAGGTCGGCCTTGGTCTGGCGCTGGGGCACCTCCACCGACACCTTGCGGTTGCGACGCTGGCTCAGGTAGTCGGTCAAGATCTCGCTCTCCGGCAGCTCGTGCTGAGCCAAAATCACCGCCGGAATCTCGACCGCCTCGACGGTCTGGTAGTGATCTTCGAGCACCCGCTGCAAAATCTCGCCGGGGGTGCCCGACTCGGCATCGGCGGTAAAGCCCAGACGGCCCACCAGCCTGCCCGCTCGCACCTGAAAGATTTGCACGCAGGCGTACTTGTCGTCGGCGGCCAGGGCGATCGCATCCCGCGACACGGTGTCATCCGGCAGGGCCACCTTCTGGTCGGCGCACAGCCGCTCTAGCCCGCGAATCTGATCGCGCAGCCGGGCCGCCACCTCAAACTTCAAATCCTCTGCCGCCCGCTCCATCTGAGCGGTGAGAATATCTACCAGCTCCGTAGTGCGGCCCTGGAACACCATCACCACCCGCTGCAGGGTCTTGTGGTAGTCCTCCGGCGAAATCAGCTGTTGGCAGACGCCGGGGCAGCGGCCAATGTCGTAGTTAAGGCAGGGGCGATCGCGGTGCACAGGCTGGGGTCGCTGCCGCAGCGGGAATATTCGCTTCACCAGGTTCAGGGTGCTGCGCAGCAGGCCCACATCCACGTAGGGGCCGTAGTAGCGATCCTTCAGACTCTTGCGCCGCTTGCGGGTGATAAAAATGCGCGGGTAGTCTTCCGACCAGGTGACGCAGAGGTAGGGGTACTTCTTGTCATCCTTCAGCAGCACGTTGAAGTGGGGCTGGTTCTGCTTGATTAAGTTGGCCTCAAGAGCCAGGGCCTCGGCCTCGGTGTCGGTGACGATAAACTCAATATCGACAATCTGCATCACCATCACCGCAATGCGCGGCATGTGGCCGTGAAAATCGCGAAAGTACGACCTGACCCGCGTGCGCAAACACTTCGACTTGCCGATGTAGAGAATCTGGTCGCGGCTGTCTTTCATAAAGTAGACCCCCGGCTCTTTGGGGATCTCTTTGAGCCGCGCCTCTAGGCGATCGGGGTCGTTAACCAGGGTGGGGGGCTGAACCGTAGTCACAGGCAGCGCGTCTAAACCTTTGTACTAACCAGGATAACGGCAAACCCGCCCAACAAGATTCTGCTGGTTGGACGGGTTTTCACGACAAAACAGGAGTGATATGTTGGGGTAACGTCCAATCTCCTCGGCCAACCTCAGCATTTATGCGCAGCCTTTTAGAGTAGATTGATACGCTAAATTCCGTTGGGCATCATTGATCTAGAACTGTAAAGTTTGGTTTTTTCGGCAACTGATTCCGGAAAAACCTTCGCTCTTAGTGTAATTAATATTACATCACGTTCCTGATCATTACTGTCACAAGACCCTACCTACATGAACCCTCAAGAGTTTGAAGTACGCTACCGAGAGCAAATTAAAGATATTCTCAATCGGCTACAGTCGGCGATGGTGGTATCGTCTCAGCTAGAGCATACTATCGCTGACATTGGCGAAGCTGTGCAAATTTTAAGCCGAGACGTAGAGCGCTTTTTGGCCGAGCAGCGTCCTGATTCGGGCGGTGGCAGTTTGTCGTAGAACGTCGGTACAGAACCCCGGTTTTTTGGCCAAAATAAAAGTCATGCCTTTAAAGCAGCGACGAAGAAACTGGGGTTTTAACCATACTATACCAATGCTCCAGCCGCAGGGGTAAAGGCCAAATCCTGCATAAGATCTGATCAACAAACTTGATCGACTTGGTTTGAAGAGACAGTTCAGGGCGACGGCGAAGTCTATCTACTATCTACTCTGCCTCATCGCTAGACAACCGCAAAACCGCTTGTACCGCCTGGGTCAGCTGGTGCAGAGGCACGGGCTTGACCAGGTACTTTTGTGCCCCCAGGGCCAGGGCGCGGTGCTGGTCTTCGGCAAAGGCATAGCCCGACACAACAATGACGGGCAACCGCTGCCACATTGTCGACGATCGCACCTGTTTGAGCAGCATGTAGCCGTCAATTTCGGGTAGCCCCAGGTCAAGCAGCAGCAGATCGGGCTGAAACTCTTTGAGCTGCTGTTCGAGGTCTAGCCCGTGGGGCAAGGCCAGCACCGTAAACCCCGAGAAGGTTAAGTAGTCGGCAAAAAACAATCGGTTGGCACTGTCGTCTTCTACGACAACGATACGATGCCGACCATCAGCGGCGCTGGATGGAGATGTCACCATTAACCCTTGGATCCTGATCTGGAGACTAGAGATATGAGAACAGGTCGCTGTTCTCATACTCCAATGAGTTGCACCCTGGATACTAGATAATGGCGTGACTCAGCATTAATTAAGCTCGGGCAATTTAACCCAATGCTTATATCAAATGCACCCTGCTCAATTTGTCTTTATCAGCGGTATATAGAGTCTATTGAATTTTCTCACCGTAGACCAATGTTTCATTTTACTCAAAGCGTTCTGGCCGCAGCTCCCCCCCGGCATAGCCGGACCTAGGCAATTGCCGAAACCTAGCTGAGCAGGTTCCACTGAGGCCAATTTGAGGTTTACACCGCAGCGAGGGCGGGTCAGGGAGCAGCAAACCATACGGTCTTTAGATGAATACGCTCAGAGAAAAGCCGCAATCTTTTCAATCGCAGATTCCAGCACCTCGGGCGGATGCACCAGGGCGATGCGCACGTAGCCCTCACCCGCTTTGCCAAACCCAACACCGGGGGCCAGCGCCACGCCGGTTTGCTCAACCAGGCGCAGGCAGAATGCCTGGGAGTCGTGGGCAAAGCGATCGGGCAGTCTGGCCCAAATGTACATGGTGGCCTCGGGTATGGGTACCGCCCAGCCCACGCGCTCCAGGGCTGCTACCGCCGCATCGCGGCGCTGGCGAAAGGTGGCAATCATGTGGTGGACAGTGTCTTGGGGGCCGCTGAGAGCCGCGATCGCCCCCCGCTGAATGCCCGGATACTGATTAAAATCAATGCTGGCCTTGACCTGACGCAGGGCGGTGATCAGCTCTGCGTTGCCGATCGCATAGCCCACCCGAAAGCCGCCCATGCTGTACGACTTCGACATAGTAAAAAACTCAATGGTGCAGGTCTTGTCGGGGTCGGCCTGCAGCGCCGAAACCGCTGGTTTGCCCGTAAACGTCAGGTCAACGTAGGGAAAGTCGTGGGCAAGCACCAGGTTGTGCCGCTGGCAAAAGGCAACAGCCTCCTGCCAAAACTCCAAAGAGGCCGTAGCGGTGGTCGGATTGTGGGGGTAGCTCAGCACCATCAGCCGCGACTGCTCCAGCACCGCCGTCGGAATGTCTTCAAACCGGGGCAAAAAGCCGTTTTCGGCCAGCAGGGGCATGGGGTAAATTTGGCCATTGGCCAGGTATACGCCCCCGGCGTGGGAGGGGTAGCCGGGGTCCATCAGCAGGGCAAAGTCGCCTGGGTTCAGAATGGCCAGGGGCAGGTGGGCGGTGCCCTCCTGAGAGCCGATCAGCAGCAGTACCTCGGTTTCGGGGTCAACCGATACGCCAAACTTGTCGGTGTACCAGCGCGCCGCCGCCCGACGAAAGTCTTGGGTGCCCGAAAACAGGCAGTAGCCGTGGGTGCTGGGGTCGGGCAGGGCGGCCGCGATCGCCTCCAGCACGTGGGGCGGGGTCAGCAAATCTGATGACCCCAGCGACAGGTCGACAATGGCTTTACCGGCAGCCCGAGCGGCAGCCTTGGCCCGATCCATATCGGCAAATACGTTGGCCTGTAGAGGCCTCATGCGTTGGGCAATTTGCATAGTGCTGGGGTGAGAGATCAGTCTGGCCTTGAGCGAAATAGCGCTAATTACAACTCAGCTAATCGGGGCACACTGATAGAGACAACCATTATAAAACCATTGTATGTTTCAGCCTTGCCGCACCGTGCGCTCAGCGGCCGCCGGAGTGTAACAGATTATCTCGCTTCACCCTGCCCGAGGTGGTTGCCCGCCTTCTAAGCGCACCCTATATCAAAGCTCGCTGTAGTCTTTGTCAATGCCCTTTAGGTGTGGGGGTTTTCCCTGCTATGAACCGAGTTCAGCCCCAGTCTTTAGGAGATGCCTACCCAGCTCTATGTAATTTTCTGAAGCTCACGTCGCTCACCCTGGCGGCCCCTCAGCTGGCACTGACGGTGCAGGTAGGCAACGACTGGCGGCACGGCGGCGTGATGAACTACGGCCATCTGCCGGTCCCTATTTTGCGCGAGGTGTTGTCGAGTCAGCCGGTGAAAGGGGCTACGCTCGACGGCAAACAGCTTTCGTTAAGCACCTACAGCCGGTCTGAGGGCAGTGAAGATACCGTACTGGTAGGGCATCTGCACAGTACCCATACCCGATATCAGCTCACCATCTATGTGCCTGGGCTGGCCGTAGCCAGCCTGAGCGAGGTGCAGATTAAAACCCTCCAGTACCTCGCACAGCAGCTGCTGCTGTGCCTGACGATGGCCCAGCCCATCGGCCCTCAGCCTGAGCCCCATTCAGCGGTAGACGCGATCGCCCCGCCCGACCGCCTCGATTTTATGTCGCAGGTGGTGGCGCTGAGCCCTACCAGTCCTACCTCCGATCGCCTGCATCAGGGGCATCCGCGCCTGGTAGACATGGTGGCTCAGCTCCAGGCCTGTCTGTCGTACCCGCAGCTGGGCCAGCTGCTGGCCACCTACCTGCCCTACTTTTTTCCGCATCAGTCGGGTCGGCTGGTGCTGTTTTCTAGCCCGCCTGAAACCTTTACGGTGCTGACCGAGTGGGGCGAGGCCAAACCGCTGGCGGTCGTCGAAGAGCAGTGCTGCTATTCTCAAGTGCATCTATTAGACCAGCAGCCTGGCATTAGCCAGGAATGCCGTCAGTGCCAGGTGAGTCACTGCCCAACCCAGACGACAAAATGCATAGTGCTGGGCATGGTCAACGACACGACCTGTATTGTGCAGCTGGTGCAGCTCGATTCAGAACCGTTTACCACGGTCCAGACGGCGCTGCTGAAAAAGCTCTCGGAGCAGATTTTGTTTGTCATGCAGCGGCTGCTGCTGCTCGAAGACTTGCAGGATCAGGCGGCGAAAGACCCGCTCACGGGGCTGCTCAATCGCCGCCATGCCGAGACGGTCCTCAACAGCCTGTGCCACCCTGGCAATCGGCAGCAAAATATCAGCGTCATTTTGATCGACATCGACCACTTCAAAGCGATTAACGATACCTATGGCCATCAGGCGGGCGATACCGTGCTCCAAAATATTGGTGTGCTGCTGCGGGGCCACGTGCGCACCCAGGATATTGTTTACCGCTACGGCGGTGAAGAATTTTGCATGGTGCTGCTCGATACGACCCCGGAGGTAGCCCTGAAGCGAGCCGAAAAAATTCGGCGGGCGGTGAAGTACATCACTAATTCGTTTAACGGTCAGGTGCTGCCGCCGCTGACAATTTCGCTGGGAGTGGCCAGCTTCCCGCACCACGGTGAAACCCCCCAAACCCTGCTCACCCTGGCCGACAGGGCGCTCTACTGGGCCAAAAACCACGGCCGCGATCGCGCCGTTAGCGTAGACCACATGCTTGTCAGTGCCGAGTGCCCCAGCGTCTGACGCCCCTTCAAGCGCTTGCCCCCAGCCATCCTTGGCGGGTCAGAGGTGAGAGCGCAGCCTCTAACCCTGACCCGCAGAAAGAACTAGTCGAGCTTGTCAATCTGAGATCTGAGTTCCTCTAGCTCAGCATCGACTTCCGTTGACTCGGTAGCAGGAATGGATGTCTCGCCAGGCGGCAGCTGCCCCTGATCTACGGTGCCGCCAGCCAGCTGCGCCTTCATAGCCGCCAGCTCTAGATCGACGTCGCCCCCGGCTTCTAACGAGGCAAACTGGCTCTCCAGATCGGCCCCAGCCAGTTCTGCCGCCGCCTGGGAGGTCGCTTCCATTTGCAGCACTTTTTCTTCCATGCGCTCGAAGGCGGCCATGGCGCTGCTGGTGTTCATGCGGCTGGTGGTGTTTTGCAGCTGCTCGTTGGCCTTGGCGGCACTGGCCCGCGCCTTGAGCATGTCTTTTTTGGTCTTGGCCTCAGATAGCTTACTCTCCAGGCCAATCAAATTGCGCTTCAGCTGTTCGACCGCCGTACTCTGGGAGTCGAGCTGGTTCTTGAGTGCTACAGCCGTCTCGGCCTGGGTTTTCTTGCGCAGCAGGGCCTGCTTGGCCAAGTCATCGTCGCCCTTTTGCAGGGCCAGCTGGGCTCGCTGTTGCCAGGTATTGGCTTCGCTTTGCGCCTTGTCGTACTGCTGCTGCACCCGCTTCTGGCTGGCGATCGCGCCCGCCACCGCCTGGCGCATCTGCACCAGGTCTTCCTGCATGTCGATAATGGCCTGATCCAGGATTTTCTCTGGATTTTCAGCCGAACTCACCGCCGCATTTAGGTTAGAGCGAACCACTCGGCTAACGCGATCAAATAACCCCATGACGTGCTGCTTCCTTAGTTACGGTGTTGCGATGGTCTTTACCAGTTTACAGAAAGCCAGCGGCGATCGGGCGGAGGGGTGGGGCAGGGGAAGTTCAAAATTCAAAGTTCAAGGTTCAAACTTTTGAATTCTCAATTTTGAACCTTAAATTCAGCCTCCCATCCCCCCATCTACTCCAAATTCTCCGCATCCCACTTCAGCACCGACGCATTCACCCCCTGCTCGCGCTTGAGCTTGGCGTCTTTCTCAAACCACTGGACAATCTGTACCGCTGTCAGCGCTTCAACCGGGGAGCCGATATCGGCGGCGATCACCTGCAGCAGCTTTCTGGTAGAGATAGTGAGTCGGGCCAAAAATTTCTCTGGGGACGATAGCAGGGCCTTATCGACCTCCGCCGACTCTTCGGGCGTGAGGAACTGGAGGGATTGGTCAAGCATGGTGGGCGAGGTATGCAGAGGGCAACTGTATGTATATTGTCAGACCTGGCTAGGGTTAGCAAAATCGGCTGCCGGAATGTACCCAGCGGGTACTTAGGCATAAAAAAGCGACGGCCAGACGTTTCTGAGCCGCCGCCGTCACCTGGAGAGGGTCGCATTAGATCTACGCTTCGGGCAGCACTTTGGATGCTTTGGAGCTGGGACGGCCCAACCAGGCTCCTAGCAGGTAGCCAGCGGTGCACAGCAGCAGCCCGTAGATATTGACACCCAGATCGACGGCGTACTTGCCGCTGCCCAGGCTCACCCAGGCCGGAAAAATGGAAGCGCCGATGACGTTTTCGGCCACCCGCAGCACGCCGAGCAAAATGCCTGGCCAGAAGGCCAGGTGAAAGCTGAGCGCCCCGGCCCTGGGCAAAAAGGCCAGCAAAAAGATTGGGGCCAGCCCCATCACCATAGTGCCGCTGATGGTGGTCGCCAAAATAATCGCCGGACCCACCCGATCGCCCATGTAGATGCTCAGCAAAGGCACGTTGCCCAGCAGCGCGATCGCAATAATCCACCAGCGGCCAATGCGGGCCTGCCCCTCGGTGGGGGCACCCTTGCGGTGAAACCAGTCGCGCGCCCCCACCTTAGCGGTGCTGGAAAAGGTGGAGTCTAGGGTTGAGCCCGCGCTGGTCAGCATGATGGCGTTGAACACCAGCAGCATCGGCAGACCAAACAGCGCCGGTACGGTCAGACTGGGCGACCCCTCGGCCCCCACGGCGCGGGCGTACAGACCGACGCTGCTAAACAAAAAGATAAAGCCGCCGCTGACAATGCCTGCCCAGATAAAGCCCTTGAACATGGTGCGCGGCCCGGTGATGAAGGCGCGATCGGTCATCACCGGATCGTGGAAGGGATAGCTAAAAATTTGCACAAAGGCCAGGCCGCAGAAGGTGAGCGCGGCGCGGCGGGTGTCGGCATCGGTTACGGGCAGCCCCTCGCGGACTAGGCCAGGGCCAACGGTGGCCAAAATGACCACCAGCAGTACGGCAGCCAGCACCATTTGCGCCCCGTCGGTGAGCAGACTGCTGCGCAGACCACCCAGCAGGGTGTAGTACACGGTAAACAGGGTGACGACAGCCGCCGCCAGCCAGTACCCGGTGCTGCCCTCGGGGCCGAAGTAGAGCGAAAATACCTTGGTGTTAGACCACACTTCGTTGAGCAGGCGAATGGCGATCGCAACCAAAAACAGCCGCGAGCAAACCTTGCCGTACTTGCTGACCAAAAATTCTGGTATCGAGCGGTAGCCGCCCCGCGTACGCAGAAAGTAGAGCGCGATCGCCGCCGTTACAAAGCTCAGGTAGTAGATGGCGTAGCCAAAACCGCCCAGCACCCCAAAGGCCTGCCCCAAACTGGCGGCGTTGTCGATCGATTTGGCAAAAATCCAGGAAATAGCGGCGCTAGCCACCAGCAGCCCCAGGCCCGGTGCCTGCCCAGTGCTCGACTGGCCCTCAAAAAACTCCGGCGGACTGACGCGATCGGGAGTCGTCTGGCGCACCAGGTAGAGCAAAAATCCGCAGTAACCCGCCAGTAAAACCCAGGTGAGGGTGTTTTCAACCATTCGTAGCGCCCCTTAGCTTTATAAGAGTGACAAGATTATGCCGTCAGGCTGCTCTAGATTACGAGCCTGACGGCATGGATGGATGGGTAAATGGATTCTGTTCTGGTCGCACGACCCAGGAGAACGCGCGAAGCGGGGTGCTTGGGCCATTTCGCTGGTCCAAACGGCAGATTTTAGGCTCGACAGCTATCAACCACGTCAGGCTCTGTGGGCATCGCTCAATCAAAGACGGGTCGAACGCCACCCTACCAGAGCCGCTTCAGAGGCAGTTGTTTTTTTGCTGAGAGTCAAGGGAAACGTCTGAGGGGCAAGATGTCGGACCCTAGCCTCGCCCCTGCACCAGGTAGCCGCAGCGATGCTCACCCTTCACCAGCCAGTGGGTGCGCTGCACCGTACAGTCGGTCAGGGCCACCTGAAACATCTCTAGCTCGTGGCCGCAAACGCTGGGGAAAGACTCGGCAATGTGGGAAATGGCACAGTTGTACTCAGTGATGATGTAGCCAGGACCGGTCTGGCGCACATCGCCATCGCTGACCTCGTGCCACTCAGACATATATCCCTCGGCCTGACGAATCTCCACCAGCCGAGCCACCCGTTCGGCCAGACTCCCGGTGCCAACGCGATCGCGATACTCCAGTGCCTTGCGCTCCCACTGCTTGCGCAGTACGTTGCCCACCTGGTCTTGACCCATAGTGGCGGCCAGGGTATCGAGCAGCGAAATAGCAAACTCATCGTACTTAGCGGGGAAGCGATCGCGCCCCTTAGCGCTGAGCTGGTAGAGATGGTTGGGCCGCCCCATCCCCTCCTGCACAGCCCGATGCTCAATTAACCCCTCCGCCTCTAGGTCTTTCAGGTGGCGGCGAATGGCCTGGGTACTCACCTCAACATGGTCGGCTATAGCGTGGGCCGTGGCTTCACCCTGCCTGAGCAGGTAGATCAAAATGTCGTCTTTTGTGGATGTAGAGGGTTGCTGCACAGAGGTCATGGCGTTGGCCCACCGAGACATTAGAGAACGTGGCACAGGTTGCCCCATAGACCTTACCCATTTGGGTAGGCGTTAGACCAACCCATCGAGAGATAATCTACTTTGACAACCTTTATGTTGCTAAACTAGTCTAAAATCTAGTTAGGCAACTTAAATGTTGCTTTAATTGTATAAAATTATTGGGCTGTGTACCGTACCAATCTAGTAATGACTGACCCCAAAACCAACCAGGCCACCGACAAAAATCTAGAGCTGATGCGCAACTTTGCCCAGAGCTATGCCAAGCGCACCGGTACCTACTTCTGCTCCGACCCTGGCGTAACCGCCGTGGTGCTGGAAGGTTTGGCTAAGCATAAAGACGACTTTGGTTCGCCACTCTGCCCCTGCCGCCACTACGAAGACAAAGAGGCCGAGGTCAAGACCATCTACTGGAACTGCCCCTGTGTGCCCATGCAAGAGCGCAAAGAGTGCCACTGCATGCTCTTTCTTACCCCCGACAACCCCTTCGCGGGCGAGCAGCAAGACATTTCCTTTGACACCATCCGCACCGAGACCAGCAAATACTAGACCGTTGAGCCCTGGCCCATCGAAACCCGAGATTTAGGCCCGCCGAGTTCATTTCGCCACTATCAGCCCGCTAAGAGAGTCGCATCATGAGTGCTTCTGTTCAGTCCCTTGTTAGCCAGCCCTATAAGTACGGCTTTACCACCAACATTGAGGCCGACGCTATTCCTCGCGGCCTCAGCGAAGATGTCGTGCGAATGATTTCGGCCAAGAAGAATGAGCCGGAGTTCATGCTGGAGTTTCGCCTGCGGGCCTACCGCAAGTGGCTCACCATGGCCGAGCCCGCCTGGCCCAACGTCAAGTATCCGCCCATCGACTATCAAAATATCGTCTACTACTCGGCCCCCAAGACCCAGGCTAAAAAGCTGGGCAGCCTAGACGAGGTTGACCCCACCCTGCTCGACACCTTCGAGAAGCTGGGCATTCCCCTCTCGGAGCAAAAGCGGCTGGCCAACGTCGCGGTAGACGCCATCTTTGACAGCGTTTCGGTAGCGACTACCTTTAAAGAAAAGCTGGCCGAGTCGGGAGTCATTTTTTGCTCGATCTCCGAGGCGCTGCAAGAGCACCCCGAGCTGGTGGAGAAGTACCTGGGTACGGTAATTCCGATTGGCGACAACTACTTCGCGGCGCTGAACTCGGCGGTGTTTAGCGATGGGTCGTTTGTCTACATCCCCAAAGACACCCAGTGTCCGATGGATCTCTCAACCTACTTCCGCATCAACAATGGCGACTCAGGCCAGTTTGAGCGCACCCTAATTGTGGCAGAAGCGGGCAGTTCGGTGACGTACCTGGAGGGCTGCACCGCCCCCATGTACGACAGCAACCAGCTCCACGCCGCGATCGTCGAGCTAGTCGCCATGGACAACGCCAGCATCAACTACTCCACTGTGCAAAACTGGTTTGCGGGCGACGAAAACGGCAAGGGCGGCATCTACAACTTCGTCACCAAGCGCGGCCTCTGCGCCGGGAAGAACTCCAAAATCTCCTGGACCCAGGTCGAAACCGGCTCGGCCATTACCTGGAAGTACCCCAGCTGCGTGCTGGTGGGCGACAACTCTGTGGGCGAGTTCTACTCGGTGGCGCTAACCAACAACTATCAGCAGGCCGACACTGGCACCAAAATGGTGCATGTGGGCAAAAACACCCGCAGCACCATTATCTCCAAAGGTATTTCGGCGGCGAAGTCAAAGAACAGCTACCGGGGTCTGGTCAAAATTGGGCCTAAAGCCGAGGGGGCACGCAACTACTCTCAGTGCGACTCAATGCTGATTGGCGACACCTCCAGCGCCAACACCTTCCCCTACATTCAGGTGCAGAACAGCACTGCTCAGGTCGAGCACGAGGCCTCCACCTCCAAGATCGGGGAAGACCAGCTGTTCTACTTTGCCCAGCGGGGCATTTCACCGGAGGATGCGGTGTCGATGATCATCAGCGGCTTCTGTCGCGACGTGTTCAACAAGCTGCCGATGGAGTTTGCCGCCGAGGCGGACAAGCTGCTAGCCCTGAAGCTCGAAAACACCGTAGGGTAAACCCGTAGGGTGCATCTGCGAAGCGATGCACCATCCCCGCCGAGATCCCCACAGGTGCATTGCGTTGCGAATGCACCCTACGAATCCTCGGTGAGAGGCAGGAACCCTAATCTAAAATCCAAAATTTCAACGCGTAGGAGCATGGTGGGCGGTGCCCACACCACAGGAAAACCATGATTAACGAGAACAGCGACATTATTCTCTCGGTGCGCGACCTCCGCGCCAACGTGGACGGCACCGAGATTCTCAAGGGCCTCAATCTGGAAGTAAGGGCCGGTGAAATTCACGCCATTATGGGCCTCAACGGCTCGGGTAAGAGTACCTTCTCGAAGGTCTTGGCGGGCCACCCCGACTATGAAGTTACAGCCGGGGAGATCCACTTCAAAGGGCAAGACCTGTTAGAGCTAGACCCCCACGATCGCGCCACCGCTGGTATTTTTCTTGCCTTTCAGTACCCGCTAGAGATTCCTGGGGTGAGCAACCGCGACTTTTTGCGGGTCGCCTTCAACGCCCACCGCAAGGCGCAGGGCGAAGAGGAAATCGATGTGTTCGACTTCGACGACCTGATCGAAGAAAAGCTGAGTGTCGTCAAGATGGACGCCTCGTTCCTCGATCGCAGCGTTAACGAAGGCTTTTCGGGCGGCGAGAAAAAGCGCAACGAAATTCTGCAAATGGCGCTGCTAGAGCCTGCCCTAGCCATTCTGGATGAAACCGATTCGGGCTTAGATATTGACGCCCTTAAAACCGTAGCCGGTGGTGTGAACCAGCTGGCGACCCCCGACAATGCCGTGGTGCTGATCACCCACTACCAGCGCATGCTCGACTACATCGTGCCCGACTACGTACACGTGATGGCCGATGGCCGCATTATTACGACCGGCGGCAAAGACCTGGCCAAAGAGCTGGAGTCGCGCGGCTACGAGTGGGTGCTGGAAGAATTTCGCGCAGGGGTGACGGCATAATGGCAAGTTCTATGGCTGACGTGCGCTCCAGGATGACGGCTGACCAGCGCGATACCTATCTGAAAGGGCTGGTGCAGCGGGTGAAGGCCGCTGTTCCTAAAGAGCTGGCGCTGGAGACGGTGCGATCGCGGGCCGAAGCCCTGCTCAACGAGCATGCGTTTCCCTCTGCCCGCGACGAGGACTGGCGCTTTACCGACCTGGCAGACCTGCTCACCCACGACTTTGTGGCCCCCGGAGAGGTGACCGTTGCGGAGGCCGACGCTGCCGATCTACGCCTGCCAGAGACAGCGGGTGCCCAAGTCGTCGTCGTGAATGGCCGGATCAGCATCGAGCGATCGCAGCTGCAGAACCTGCCGGACGGAGCGATCGTCGGCTCTCTTCGCAGCCACCCCGACCTTCAGATGGTTGAACGCCTGGCCCAGGCCAGCGGCCACCACGAAGTCTTTACCGCCCTCAACACTGTTGGCTTTCAGGATGCGGTGGTGGTTTGGCTGCCCCGCAACACCGTCGTTGAGACCCCGCTGCAAATCATCTACCTGTCTCAGCCCGAGGAAACGCCGCTGCTGGTTCAGCCCCGCTGCCTGGTGGTGGCTGAGACGGGCAGCGCCCTCACCCTGATCGAAGATTTTTCGGGAGAGTCCGCCGCGCCCCACTTTACCAACGCCGTCACCGAGCTGTGGCTCGATGCCAATGCCCAGCTCACCCACAGCCGCATTCAGCGGGAGGGCGCAGGCACCTTTCACATCGGCAAAACTGCTGTCACCCAGGCCCGCGACAGCCAGTACATCGGCACCGCCGTCGACTTTGGGGCCAGGCTGGCCCGCCACAACTGGGAAATTTACCAGACTGGCGAGCAAACCACCACCAAGATCTACGGGCTGGGGGCGATCGCCGCTCACCAGCACATCGACACCCACAGCCTGGTGGCCCTCAGCCATCCCCACGGCACAGTCGAGCAGCAGCACAAGGTCATCGTCGATGACCACGCCCACAGCGTCTTCAACGGACGCATGGCGGTGGCTCAAAAGGCTCAGCTCACTAACGCCAGCCAGCTCAACCGCAACCTGCTGCTCTCCGACAAAGCCCGAGTCGATACCAAGCCCCAGCTCGAAATTGTCGCCGACAACGTTAAATGCGCCCACGGGGCCACCGTCAGCCAGCTCCAGGCCGACGAGATTTTCTACCTGCAAAGTCGCGGCATTAGCGCCCCCCAGGCTCAGCGCCTGCTGATCTATGCTTTTGCTATGGAGATGTTAGAGACCATTGCGGTGGAAACGCTGCGATCGCGCCTTGCCGAAACCATTTCTAAGTGGGCGTAACCCCCTAGCACTAGCCCTCTGGGAAAGGGAAGCTAGAAAAGCTTTCTAAAATCTCCAAGCCAAAATCCACCCGCCCACCCATCCACCACCCCCTTCGACTTTGCTCAGGGACCGTCACCCATCCACCCGCCCACCCATCCACCCTCTCCCCCCACTCCCCCATGACCGTCGCTCAGGAACTCACCCTCGCCGCTAAGGTTCGCGCCGACTTCCCGATCCTCCATCAGGAAGTGAACGGTCACCCGCTGGTGTACCTCGACAACGCGGCCACCTCGCAAAAGCCCAGGGCGGTGCTGGAGGCGCTGCAAAACTACTACCAGCTCGACAACGCCAACGTGCACCGGGGCGTGCACAACCTCAGCGCCCGCGCCACCGAATCCTACGAGGGGGCACGCGATAAAGTAGCCGCTTTTGTGAAGGCGACCAGCCGCAACGAAATTGTTTTCACCCGCAACGCCAGCGAGGCGATTAACCTGGTGGCCTACGCCTGGGGCATGAATACCCTGCAACCCGGTGACGAGATCATTCTCTCGGTGATGGAGCACCACAGCAACCTGGTGCCCTGGCAGTTTGTGGCCCAGCGCACCGGGGCCGTGCTCAAATTTGTGGGCCTCGCCGCCGACCAATCCTTTGACCTGGACCAGTACCGGGCGCTCGTGAACGCTAAGACTCGCCTGGTGGCGGTCAACCACGTGTCGAACACCCTGGGCTGTGTTAACCCGGTAGAAGAGATTATCGCGATCGCCCACCAGCACGGTGCCAAAGTTTTGATCGACGGCTGCCAGAGCGCTCCCCATTTGGCGCTAGATCTGCCCGCGATGGGCTGCGACTGGTTTGTGGCGTCGGGCCATAAGATGTGTGCCCCCACCGGCATCGGCTTTTTGTACGGCAAGCTGGACCTGCTCGAATCGATGCCCCCGTTTATGGGCGGCGGCGAAATGATCGCCGATGTGTTTCTCGATCACTCCACCTATGCGGAGCTACCCCACAAATTTGAGGCGGGGACGCCAGCGATCGCGGAGGCGATCGCCCTGGGGGCAGCGGTCGACTACCTCACTGCGATCGGCATGGAGAACATCGCCGCCTACGAGCACGAGCTGACAGCCTATCTGTACCAGCAAATGCAGACCATTCCGGAAGTCAAGCTCTACGGCCCGCTTCCTGAGGCCGACGGCAGCGGTCGGGCAGCATTAGCCACCTTTACCGTTGAGGGCGTCCACGCTCAAGACTTGTCTACCCTGCTGGATCAGTCGGGGATTGCAATTCGATCGGGGCACCACTGCACTCAGCCCCTGCACCGCATTTTGGGCGTAGATTCCACCGCGCGGGCCAGCCTATATTTCTACAACACCAGGGCCGAGATTGATAGTTTTATGGCTGCCCTTAAGGACACCATCGAGTTCTTCAAAGGCGTGTTTGAAGACGACGACTGAAATGGCTTTGGCAACGCTCTTGACACTAACCGGCAGCGGCTAGTTCGACGGGTTCGTAATAGAGGCGAACCCTATACATCACGCTTCGAACGCCCTATATTTATGGCGCTTACAACCACCCCGCATCCACCTGTCGCATAGCCGCCGCCACGCCGCATAGGGCATCTTCGTAATTAGAGGCCCATACCCTCCTCGATAGCCCAAAATCGGCCCAAAGTGGTGACTGTGCGTTAATTTGATGGTAGGCGGGCGTTTTAGCGCTGTGCCCACTGGGCTTAAGAACGACATTGGGGAGACGTTGCCGTGGCCAGCCAAATCATTGACAAAACGCTCCACGCCTACCGCGACGACCTCGATCGCCTGCTAGAGCGCGTGCAGGCCTTAACCAAGCACATCAACAATGCCAACCTGCTGCGCACCACCCACAACCTGCGGCGCAATATCAACGAGCCCTTTTTGTTTGTGGTGGTAGGTGAGGTTAAGGCGGGCAAAAGCAGCTTTGTCAATGCCCTGCTCGACGCCGAAGTTTGCGCCACCGACATTGAGCCCTGCACCGACTCAATTCAGCAGATTGTCTACGCCGAGCAGGAGTTCGCCGAACAGGTGGAGCCCAGCCTGCGCAAGATTGGCCGACCGATCCCGATTCTGCAAGACATTTCGATTGTGGATACGCCGGGCACCAACACAGTAATCGCCGAGCACCAGATCATCACCGAGCGCTACATTCCCAACAGTGACCTGACCTTCTTTGTGCTGTTTGCCAAAAACCCTTACCAGAAGAGCGCCTGGGATTTTCTCGATTTTGTCAGCGCTGAATGGCGCAAAAAGGTGGTGTTTATTTTGCAGCAGGCCGATTTGCTGCGCCCCGCCGACCTGCAAACCAACATGGAGCGGGTGAAAGAATACGCCTACCAAAAGCAGATCAAAGCGCCAATTATCTTCCCTACCTCGGCGGCGCTGGAGCAGGAGGGCGACACCGCCAACAGCGGCTTTGAGCCGGTGCGGCAGTATATTCAGGCGATGGTGTCGTCGGGGGAGAGCTACAGAATTAAGCTGCGATCGGTGAGCCAGACCACCCAGCAAATTATTGGCCTGCTCAACGGCGACATAGAGGCACTGAACCAGCAGCTAGCGGTAGATCGCACCACCGCCCAAAACATTCGCGGCAAAATTGATGCGGGCAAGGGGCGATCGCGCTACGAGGTCAACACCCTGGCCGATCGCCTCGCCGCCCGCTACGAAGTGATCTCGGCCCGCATTAAGCGCGACTTTCGCGACAGCCTGACGGTGCCTATGGTAGTGCGGCGATCGTTCGTTGGCATATTCAACCAGGATGCCTCCATGCAGGCCTGGGTAGACGACTTTCAGGAACGCTGCGCCCGCGACCTGCGCGCCTCGCTCGAAGAAGCCTCGAATGAGGGGGCCCAGCACTTTGTTGACGGCATTCGACAGCTATTTGACGGGCTCAGCCAAGATCTAGAGAGTGTTAAGGCCCAGCGCATTGAGAGCAGCCACATCTCGCTCAAGGTGCTAGAGCGTCGCCAGGAGGTGATTGAAAGCGTGCGTGCCAAGGTTGACAACCTGCTGGTCAATCAGGGCCTGGGGGATATGCTGGTAACCCAGGCGGGCGATATGGCCAACGAAATTGTCGGCGGCGCGATCTTGGCCGTATCGGGCACAATTTTGCACGTGATTCAGTTTGCGGTGGCAGAGGCCATTATGAGCGCCATTGGCATCGCCTTTGCCGGCGTGGGGGTAATCGTGCTGGGCATCGGCATTCTCTGGCAGCGCAACCGCATTATCGCCAAGTTTGAGCAGGCCCTCGACAACGAGAAAGGGCGCTTTCAAGAAGAAATTGCCAGCCGCCTGAACGAAAAGCTGGGGATTATTTACGAAGAAGTAGAGCGCATTTTTACCCAGTTCTACGACTACGTGGAGCACGAAGAGGCGGCGGTGCAGCCCGTAATCGACCAGTACACCGCCATTCAGCAAGAGGCGGCGGGGCTGTTTAGTGCCAGCGTGTTGGGCGAGCCGGGGGCCGAGAAGCGATAGATCGTTGGGCTAGGCGAATACATCATGGGTCAGCCAGGCTTGGTCAGATTCTGAGAGCGGTGGCGGCGGCGGCGGTTGCGTGTAGTCGATACGTTTGTCATAGCGACCTCGATCATAGATTCCCGCCACAATGGGCTGGACGCCAATGACCACTGGCTCATCTCCCGGCTTGAGCGGAATGGGGATATCAGGCAGCGGTTGGCGGATCGAAAACGAGTAGAGGTCAGCAGTGGGGCGCTGGTCACTGCTGCTGACCAAAATGTAGTAATCCTGGTAGTCTGCTCCGTCTAGCTGCATTAGGGGTTGACCCCGGCGCAGTAGGTCAATTTCTACTAAGTTGGTCAAACTACTGAGCACTTGGTTGCGCTTTTCTTCGTAAGCCAGACGGCCCTTGCCGGGCTGTTTATTTTTGGGCGACAGCACCTCAATGGCGGTGATTACGTTGCCTGTCTCTACCTCGCGAATTTCGAGATAGCGCTCCGTTACCTCTTCGGGCATGGGCAGCTTTACCCGCTGGGGTTTCACCTGGGTAGCTACACTGCTACCGTTGTGGGCATCAATCAAAGGAGCATTTTGAGGGGGTGCAGTGGCTACAACCATATCGGGAATGCCAATCAGCAGCCCTCCCTCGGTTTCGCTACGGTAGGTACGGCTTTCGACCTCCACGTAGTACTCTGGCTTGAGCGCCACTTCAATGGCGTCGGCTAGGGCCACAATCAACCGACTGTGAAACGATGCCCAAAAGGCAGGTTGCTCAAGATAGGGATCCATACCCGGAAAGGGTGAAGCCATGGGAAGACATACCCAGCAACGGACGATACCTCCATCATAAAAGCAGCACCCCCGGTCTCGCAGAGGGCTGGCGCATAGAGAACTGGCCGAGATGAGAGGTTGGCGCGTACGTCACAGATAGAGCACGGCGATATGACGATGGAAACACCTGACAAGTTTGATTTTGCGGCCTATGTGGAGGCAATGGCGACGGCTCTGGAGCTGGCTATTCCCGACGAAATTATGCCGGCGGTGGTGGCCAACGTGGAGCACATTTGGGAGATCGCCCAGCCCGTGCTCACCTTTCTTTTACCCGATACGGTAGAAAGCGCCGCCACCTTTGAGCCATGACCCAACCGCCCGATGCCCTGGCCCTAGCCGCTGCCATTAAAGCCGGGAAGCTGTCTGCCTCGACGGTGGTGGACGCCACTTTGGCCGATATCGCCACGCGCAACCCATCGCTGAACTGTTTTACAGCGGTGACGGCAGAACGGGCGCGATCGCAGGCCCAGGCCATCGACAATGCGATCGCCGCTGGCCAAGACCCCGGCCCCCTGGCGGGCGTGCCCTTCGCGGTCAAAAACCTGTTCGATATCCAGGGCGTTACCACGGTAGCGGGGGCCAAGCTCAACCAGAGCAATCCTCCCGCCGCGCAGGATGCCACGGCGATCGCTCGGCTCCAGCAGGCCGGGGCGGTACTGGTCGGGGCGCTGAATATGGATGAGTACGCCTACGGCTTTGTCACCATCAACGCCCACTACGGCACCACGCCCAACCCCCACGATCCCAGCCGGATGGCGGGCGGGTCGTCGGGCGGGTCGGCGGCGGCGGTGGCGGCGGGGCTGGTGCCCTTTAGCCTGGGTTCCGATACGAATGGCTCAATTCGCGTGCCCGCGTCGCTGTGCGGATTGTATGGCCTCAAACCCACCTACGGGCGGCTGTCGCGGGCGGGGGCCTACCTGTTTTCCGCCAGCTTGGATCATGTGGGCCCTTTCGCGCGATCGCTTGCCGACCTGGCTATGGTCTACGACATGATGCAGGGACCAGACCCAGCCGACCCCGTCTGTACCCAGCGGTCCCCCGACTTTGTTACGCCGTACCTGACCGAGGGCATCGAGGGTTTGCGAATCGCCCGTTTGGGGGGCCACTTCGATCGCGGCATGGAACCGCTGGTGCGCGACATTCTCGATGACGTTGCCGGGGCGCTGGCGATCGCGACAACGGTAGAATTTCCCGAAACCCACCGGGCCAGAGCGGCAGCCTACCTGATTACCGCCTGCGAGGGCAGCCAGCTGCACCTGGAGCGACTGCGCCACAGCCCAATGGACTTTGACCCAGCCACCCGCGATCGCTTTCTAGCCGGAGCCATGATTCCCGCCGCCTGGTATTTGCAGGCCCAGCGGTTGAGACAGTGGTACCGCGATCGCGTCCGCGAAGTTTTTCAATACGTGAACGTTCTCATCGCCCCTACCACCCCCTGCGTCGCCCCACCCCTCGACCAAACCACGCTGGATATCGACGGCACCACCTATCCCCTGCGCCCCCACCTGGGCTTCTACACCCAGCCGCTCTCGTTCATAGGGTTGCCCGTGCTCTCGGTGCCCATCCATCGCCCTGGCCACCTCCCTGTTGGAGTACAGCTAATTGCCGCCCCATACCAGGAGGCGCAGTTGTTTCGGGTCGCCGCGTGGCTAGCGGAGAAGGGAGTGGTGAGGAGATGAGGAAGATGAGAAGGTAAGGAAGGGGAAGTGCAAAATTCAAAGTGCAAAGTTCAAAATTTTGAACTGTTAATTTTGAATTCATCCACACATCCACGTACCCACGCATCCATTCCTCTACTCCTCACTCTCCAACATCACCTTCGCCTCCCTCAGTCGATCCATGTGGTTCTCCTCCAGTTCGGGATAGGCCAGATTGAGCGACTGCAGCTTTTTGCTAATCAGGTTGGCGACGACCAGGCGGGTAAACCACTTGTGGTCAGCCGGAATCACGTGCCACGGGGCCCAATCGGTGCTGGTGTGGGTGAAAACGTCTTCGTAGGCGGCTCTGTAATCGTCCCAGTAGGCTCGCTCGCGGACATCGGAGAGCGAAAATTTCCAGTTTTTGTCGGGGCGATTGATGCGTTTGAGAAAGCGCTTTTTCTGCTCTGCCTTTGAGACATTGAGAAAGAACTTCATCACCACAATGCCGTTGTTGGTCAGGTACTTCTCAAAGTTGTTGATGTCGTCAAAGCGCTGCTGCCAGATGCGATCGCTCTTGACACTTTTGGGAATCTGCTGCTGGGCCAGCAGTTCGGGATGCACCCGCACCACCAGCACCTCTTCGTAGTACGAGCGGTTAAAAATGCCGATGTTGCCGCGCTCGGGCAGAGCCTTGAACGATCGCCACAGGTAGTCGTGATCTAGCTCTTCGGCGGAGGGCTGCTTAAAGCTAAACACCTGACAGCCCTGGGGGTTAATGCCCGACATGAC
Organism: Nodosilinea sp. AN01ver1; assembly: GCF_050565655.1. Taxonomy (NCBI): domain Bacteria; kingdom Bacillati; phylum Cyanobacteriota; class Cyanophyceae; order Nodosilineales; family Nodosilineaceae; genus Nodosilinea; species Nodosilinea sp. AN01ver1. Next base: position 55,744 of record NZ_JBNXVS010000014.1, read on the forward strand.
GTGCTTAATGGTGCTGTCTTTGCCGGCGGCATCCATGGCCTGAAAAATCAGCAGCAGGGCGTAGGTGTTTTGGGCGTAGAGCACATCCTGATAGCGAGCCAGGTCTTGAACACCCTGGCGAAGCAAGGCTTTAGCTTCGTCTTTGTTAAAGTCTCCGGTAAAACCAGGGTTAAAGTTCTGCAGCTTTACGTGGGTGCCAGGTTTAACCACCATGCGCTCTGGGGTAAAGTCACTAAGAAACGATTGAGCATCCATGAAAAATATCGGGTGAGGGGCATTTTTCCCTGCGATGAGGGTCTTAAGCATAGCTAACGCTAGCTCGGCCCAGGCTGCCCCTGTCTCATCCCTTAACGATGTTTGCCGCCGTGACAACGCCCCCTCAGCGGTTTGAGACGGCCTCAGGTGCGTGGCGTCGGCGACATCTGCCCATGCAGCGACCCGCGAAGAACAGCCGGGATTGCGTCAAAATTGGGGAGTAGGCGACGCCGGGGGCAGCGCAATGGCAGGGAAATATTTTACCGGGTGCGCCGTATGGGCATTTAAGGATTGGGTGGGTGAGGGAAACTTCTACCCCAGGGGCAGCAAGGCGAGCGATTTTTTGCGGCTGTACGGCGATCGCATGACTGCCGTCGAGGGCAACACCACCTTCTACTCCATGCCCGATGCCAAAACCATCGATCGCTGGGCCACCACCATGCCCCCCGGCTTTCGGTTTTGCCCCAAGCTGCCCCGCGCCTTCTCCCACCAGGGCAAGCTGGTGCCTTTTATCGCAGCATCCCACCGATTTCTGCAAACGCTGACGCCCCTGGGAGACCGCCTGGGGCCGCTGTTCATTCAGCTGCCGCCCACCTACAGCCCTGAACACCTGTCAGACCTGCGAGAATTTCTGGCCCGCTGGCCCCGGCAGCAGTACCCGATCGCAGTGGAGGTGCGCCATCTCGACTGGTTCGCCGCCCCCCACGCCACCCGCCTCAACCAAATGCTCACCAGTCTGGGCGCAGGTCGCGTGCTGCTCGATACCCGACCTATTTATGACTGTATCGATACTCCCGACGACGACCCACAGATCGGCTCGGAGCGCAAGAAGCCCAAAGTGCCGCTGCAGCCAGAGGTAACGGCAGCCTTTACGATTGTGCGCTACATCAGCCATCCCGACCTGGCCTACAACCAGCCCTATTTTGACGAGTGGGTGCCTCGCCTGCGCCAGTGGCTAGCGGCAGGTACAGATGTGTACTTCTTTGCCCACTGCCCCCAGGAGGCGAAATCTCCAGCGGTGGCCCGCGCGGTTTACCACCAGCTGCAGCGGTTAGGCGTCGAGCTGCCCGAGCTGCTGTGGGATGCGGCTGAACGACAAAGGGCTGAGGAAGACAACTCCTCAGCCCAGCTCAGTTTGTTTGGATAATCGGTTTTGCTTAAAAGAGCCGTACTGCCGACGGGAGACTAGCCCTAGTCGTTTTCCCAGTCTTCGCGGCCCATCAGATCGCCGACGCGATCGCGCAACAAAAACCCCGATGTCTCTAGTTCAGCCTCAACCAGAGCCCACTCGCGGGCGGGAATGTGACGGCAGAGCGTATAAATAGGCTGCTGACGGCTAACTACACCCTTTTGAACCAGCTGTCGAGCTTCGTCACGGATGATGTCGATGGAGTAGTGGAGGGACTGAAGCATACCTAAACCCAGTAACGACGGAGAAGCTGCATGTGACAAAAGTCAACCAAGCCAGACAAGAATCTTTAGATTCCGTATCCCAGTTTACTGATAGTTTTTAGGATTTGGCTAGCAGCTAGGGCTTATTTTCGCCTTAATCTTGGGGCTGTGCCATTAACAAATGCTGTAATTTTGCTCTGGTAGCACACTATCGACTGTTACAAGTCCGTAATATGCAATTCTTGCCAAAACAAATGCAAAAGTTGCATAGCATGCCCCAGCCCTGGGGTTGATCTGAACTCCTACAAAATCTAGGCAGTCTGCACAGGCAGCCTCGCCCTAAAGACCCTGAAAGCCAAAGCCTGACATTGCAACCCTTTAATTTTTTCGGAATCGCCCGGTTTCGTTAGGTAGGCTAAGGCTAGGGCCACTGCTGGCGCTGCCGCAGATCACTAGGTGAGCAGCCGCTGGTGTCATGAGCCTTGCACAGGGCTGCCATCGGCGCGCCCAACGCCATAAACCCCTACAGGCAGGACAGGTCGTGAGCGTGACCAACGAACTCTTTCACCGGGCCAACGATTTGTGCCGCCGCCGCGCCTACGAGCAGTGGCATCGGCGACAGAGCAAACAGCAAATTTTGCGATCGCAGGTCGGCTTCCAATCCCTGCCTCCAACTCGGCCCTCCGTCTGCCAGGGTTGCACCAACTACCACGGCATCGCCTACGGCACCAGTCGGGCCAAGCGCTGCACCCTGGTGTGCGCCGTGCATCCCTACGGATGGCAAGGGGGTGGGGGCTGTCCTGATTGGCAAGGGGATGAGGGGGTGGATGGGTAGATGGGTGGATGAGGGAATGGATAAATTCAAAATTCAAAGTTGAGAATTCAAAATTTTGCACGTTGAATTTTGCACTCCCCCGTCCTCACCTCCTCTCCTTTCCTCACCCCCTCATCTTCCTCACCTCCTCCCCTTTCCTCACTCCCTCAACACCGCCCTCAACCGCTGACTCACCGCATCCACCCCAAATGTGAGCACCACAAACACCGCCAGAGTCACCATTACGCCGCTGTAGTCGAAGCTGCTGATCTGCTCGGTGAGCAGGCGACCCAGGCCGCCTGCGCCGACCAGGCCCACAATCACGGTTTCGCGCAGGCACACTTCCCAGCGGTAGAGGCTGTAGGCCAAAAAGCGGCCCAAATTTTGGGGCAAAATGCCGTAGGCTACAACTGCGCTGGGGCTAGCGCCCAGGGCGCTAAGGGCGCGGACGGGGCGATCGTCCAGGTTTTCGTTGACCTCGGCCATCAGGCGGCCCAAAATGCCGAAGTTGTGCAGGGCCAGGGCCAGCGCCCCCGGCAGCACTCCCGGAAACAGCACAAACAGCAGCACCAGCGCCCAGATCGGGGCGGGGATGGCGCGGCTGACCAGCAGCACCAGGCGACTGAAGCCCAGCACGGTGAAGGCTATCCAGGCGGCGCGATCGCGCTGACCAACCGGGTGCAGCAGCCCCCCCGGCAGCCAAAAATTTTGGGCGGCGGGCAGGGAGAAGAGAATGCCGCCGAGACTGGCTAAGGCGATCGCTACCATCGACATCGCCACCGTGAGCCAGGCGAGCTGCGCCAGATTCACGATTTCAGCTCCAGTCGGCAGGGGTGGCCAGCCGGTGGACAAAAGTTCTCCCAAGAGGCGCTGCGTCCGTGCCGACCACAGCACGGCTACATCCAGCCGCAACCACCACCAGCTCAGGGGAACCGCCAGTACCGCTCCGATCCACGACAGCCGCAGAAACGTATCTTGTCTGGGAGCTTTTGCTGCCAATCGAGCCCTATCGCCTGGTTTGCGCCCTGGCTGGCGATTAATGTCGAGGCGGCTGGTAAAGCCCATGCGGCGACGCACCAGAGCGCTCCAGGCATCCACAGCACCGTTGAGAATAATTAACGTGTAAAAGCCAGTCCACAGCTGCCCGTAGCGCAGCGATTGCAGACTGAGGAAAATCTCGTAGCCCAGCCCCCCGGCCCCAATAATGCCCAGCACCGCCGAGGCCCGCAGCGAGCACTCAAACCGATAAAAGGTATAGGAGAGCAGGTTGGGCAGGGCCTGGGGCAGCAGGCCGTAGATCAGGGCAATCAGCGGCGGTGTTCCAGCGTTGAGCAGGGCGTGCAGCGGCTCGGGGGGCGTTTCGTCCAGAATTTCCGAAAAAACCTTGGCGACGATCGCCCCAAAGGGAATCGCGATCGCCAGTACCCCCACCATGGGGTTGAGCCCCAGCACCTGCAGCAGCACCAGCCCCCAGATCAGCTCGTGGATGGCGCGGGGAAAGGCCAGCAGCCCCCGCACTCCCAGCCACAGACTTCGGCGCAGGCCCGAGGCATTCCCAGGCAGAACCGTCTGCCACCACACCGCCGAGCAGAGCAGCCCGCCCACCAGCCCCAGCCCGATGCTACAGGCCGTGCCCAGCACCGCGTAGGCCAGAGTGACCAGAGCGGCACGGCCCATCAGCGAGACAAACTCGGGGCTGAGGTCGGGGCGCAAACTAGCGGCCAAAAACTCTTGCAGCTGCGGCCAGCCGCCCCAGTTGATCAGCTCCGCCCCAGGCCGACCCAGCCCCGCCTGGTACGCCGCCAGGCCCAGGGCGATCAAAATCCCTAGAGCGCTGGCCGTTTTTGGGTTCCAGAAGCTCGGTCGCAGCGGTATGGTGATAGTCTGTTGGGTGTCAACCATGTTCAGGTCGTCACAGTGCCATGGACGCTATGCCCCAGCCTCACAATTATCTTTTGCCTAACGCTCTGCTTCAAAGTGCTGCTCAGCCCCTGTCTATAGACACGATCCTACGCCCCGTTAGTCTAGACCTAGGGCCAGATACAGGGAATGGGTTCAGCAGTTATTTTACCGGCGTCGATTTACCCAGCGTGGCCGGGGTGGCGGTAACCCCTGAGGCTCTATCTCCGGTGCTGGCGCAGCAGTTTGACCAGGATATTTTGGGCGATATGGTCGATGTTTGGAATGGCTTTGTCGAGTCGGGCCAGCTTTGGGCACTGCTCTTTGGCATTGTGCTTGGCTACTTTATTCGCAACCTGACCGCCTTTTAAACACCGCCGCCGCCCATGGAAACACCCCCTGCCCAGACCTGGAGCCAGCGCTTTGAAACGGCGCTGCACCCGGCGATCGCGACCTTTAACGCCAGCATTGGCTTCGACATTCAGCTGATCGAGTACGATCTCACCGGCTCAGCGGCCCACGCCAAAATGCTGGTCAAGACCGGCATTATCAGCCCTGAGGAAGGGGAGCAGATCGTGAATGGCCTAGAGACCATTCGCCAGGAGTACCGCTGCGGCAGTTTTACCCCCGGCGTTGAGGCCGAGGACGTACACTTTGCCGTCGAGCGACGGCTGACCGAGCTAATCGGCGATGTGGGCAAAAAGCTGCACACGGCTCGCTCCCGCAACGACCAGGTGGGTACTGACGTGCGCCTGTACCTGCGCGCCCAGATTGAGGCGATTCAAGGCCAGCTGCGCCAGTACCAGCAAACCCTTTTGGGCCTGGCCGAAGCCCATGTTGAAACCCTGATCCCGGGCTATACGCACCTACAGCGGGCGCAGCCCCTCAGCCTGGCCCACCATCTGCTGGCCTACTTCGATATGGCCCAGCGCGACTGGGAGCGGCTGGGCGACGTGCAAAAGCGGGTGAATATTTTGCCTTTGGGCAGCGGTGCGCTGGCGGGTACGACATTCCCCATCGATCGCCAGTATTCGGCAGAGCTGCTGGGCTTTGAGCGGGTCTACGGCAACAGCCTGGATGGGGTGAGCGATCGCGACTTTGCGATCGAGTTTGCCTGTGCCGCCAGCCTGATTTTGGTACACCTGTCGCGCCTGTCCGAGGAAATGATTCTCTGGGCCTCGGAGGAGTTTAGCTTCATCACCCTCAGCGACAGTTGCTCCACCGGCTCCAGCATTATGCCCCAGAAGAAAAACCCCGACGTGCCCGAGCTGGTGCGGGGCAAAACGGGGCGCGTGTTTGGCCACCTGCAGGGGCTGCTGGTGATGATGAAAGGCCTGCCTTTGGCCTACAACAAGGATTTGCAGGAAGACAAAGAAGCCCTCTTCGACACGGTGCAGACCGTGCAGGGCTGTCTGGAAGCGATGACCATTCTGCTGGCGGAGGGGGTCACCTTTCGGGTGCCGCGCCTGCGTCAGGCCGTCAGCGAAGACTACTCAAACGCCACCGATGTGGCCGACTATTTGGCTACGAAAGGGGTGCCCTTCCGCGAGGCCTACAACCTGGTGGGGCAGGTGGTGAAGACCTCGCTGGCGGCGGGCAAGCTGCTGCAAGAACTCACCCTCGCCGAGTGGCAGGCCATTCATCCCGCGTTTGAGGAAGATATCTATGCGGCGATCGCCCCTCAGCAGGTGGTTTCGGCCCGCAACAGCTACGGCGGCACCGGCTTTGAGCAGGTGCGCCAGGCCCTTCAGCGGGCTCAGCAGGCGCTGGGAGAAGGGTAATGATTAGCCTCTGCATGATTGTCAAAGACGAGGCCGCTAGCCTGGCTCTCACCCTGGCCAGCGTGCAGGGGGTGGTGGGTGAAACCATCGTGGTCGATACCGGCTCTGGGGATGACACGGTGGCGATCGCGCGCGCCCACGGGGCCCAGGTCTACAGCTTCGACTGGGTCAACGACTTCGCCGCCGCCCGCAATGAGTCGCTGCGCCACGCTACCGGCGACTGGGTGCTGGTGCTCGACGCCGACGAGGTGCTGCTGCCCGCCACGGCTCAGGTGCTCCAGGCCCTCGATCAGGGCCAGCCCCTGGGGGATTTATCCGCTGAGGACGTGCTAGCCCTGAACCTGCTGCGCCTGGAGCTAGGAGCGCCCCAATCCCCCTACACGCTGATTACCCGCTTCTTTCGCCGTTTGCCCGAGATTAGCTTTAACCGCCCTTACCACGAAACCGTAGACGACAGCATCGCGGCGCTCCAGGGGCAAGCCCCTCGCTGGCAGGTGATTACCCTGGCCGAACCCGCCCTGCACCACACCGGCTACGACCCGACCGTGGTGGTGCAGCGGGGCAAGTTCGATCGCGCCCGCACCATTATGGAGGCCTACCTGGCCGACCACCCCGACGACGGCTATTTGCTGAACAAGCTGGCCGCCCTCTACGTCGAGTCTGACCAGGCCGAGGCCGCCCTGCCCCTGCTCGATCGCGCCCTGGCCCTGGCCGAGTCGCTCGATGAACTGACGCGCTACGAACTGCACTACCACCGCGCCCTGGCCCACTCTGCCCAGCCAGAACAGGCCGCTGGCGACTATCAGGCCGCTTTAGCCCAGCCCATACCGCCCCGGCTCAAGCTGGGCGCTTGGGTTAACTACGGCAGTCTTAAAAAAGCTCAGGGCGATTATGAGGCCGCCGTTGACCTGTTTCAGCAGGCGATCGCGGCTGACCCGACCCTGGCAATCGCCCACTACAACCTGGGTACGGCCCAGCGGGCCAGGGGTTACCTCGACGAGGCGATCGCCGCCTACCGCAGCGCGATCGCCCTTGACCCCAGCTATGCTGCGGCCTACCAAAACCTGGGCGTGGCGCTGTTTAAGCTGGGTCAGCTGCCCGAAGCGCTGCAGGCCTTCCAGCGGGCGATCGCCCTTTACGAGGCGATCGATCCGGCTACCGCCGCCAGTCTGCGCCAGGGCGTTACCAAAATCGGCATACCGCCCGCACTGCTGGCTCAGGCGGGGCTGATCTAGGCAGGGTTTAGCTGCCCCACAACGACAGCCTGAATTGCTTACCTACTTTGAGTAGCGGGCGTCATTCCAGTCGAAGCCGCCGTTTGAGGGCTGGTGCGACTTTTGCCACGACACGTCAGAGCCGTAGGTGCCGGGACGCCAGTAGTGAGCGTGGCTGCCGTCGGCTTTTTCGCCGCTGGTCATTTTGTCGGAGGGGTTGCCCCGGTAGCGGGTGCGGTGTGAGGTATCAGTGGGGTCGGGCGGCGCGGCGGGCTGTTCACTGCGGCGGTTCAGCACGGCCCGCAGGCGCGTTATGGCCCCATCCCAGCTGAGGTCAGGCTGTTTGAGAATTTCCCGCAGGGCGTTGAGCGCAACGTTGGCGGCTTCGTTATCTTGCCCGCGCAGGGGCTCAGAGGAGCGAATTGGGTCTACCTGTACCGCTGCAAAAGCCTGACGCACGGCACTTTTAATCTGGTTGTGCAGCTCGCGCCTGGCTTTTTCGTACTGGTGCTGCCAACCCTTCTCGCTAGAGGCGTAGAGCGACGGCAGCCGATTGAGCGCGTAGGTTTCGACCTCGACCCGCTTCAGGTATTTCAGCATGCGGGGATGCATGGTTTTGACCTGCTTTTCCACCTCTTCGGCAACGAGGAGTTCCATAACATTCATGTAGCTATGTCTTGGAACATCGTGAGCGACTTTCATAACCAACCCCACTTCTCTATCTATGGAATAAACTGGCGCAACTCCCGGCGGAACCGACCCGCCACAGCAATGCTCCTAATGGATCACCAACGGCATCAGCCACGAACCTTGTAGACCAAAACCAGGGGCAAGCGGGTTAAGGTGGCTGGGGCAGCGACTGCCTTAACAACAGCGTGCCCAAATGGATTCCGGAAACTTACGGAAATCGTTTGGGGGCTAGCGACTAGCTTACCTGGTGAATATGCTTAATTGGCGCATCTAGCTATAGTGACAAAATAATGTGGATCCCCGCAACCGTAGTCATTAAAACTTCAACGACTATTGTCAAAGGTTAATACTATGTGGACCACACCTGGGGAAGAGGGGCTTCCCCCCTTCCCCAGAGCTTAGGCTTACAGAGTCAGCAGTTCGGCGGGCAGGCGCTTGAACGAAAGCCGCTCGTTTTCGACATCGACATAGATGGCGTCGCCCTCGCCAAACTCACCCCGCAGAATGGATTTGGCAATTTGGGTTTCCAGCTCTCGCTGGATCGCCCGCTTGAGCGGACGGGCACCGTAGACCGGGTCGTAGCCCACCTCGGCCAAAAAGTCGAGGGCAGCTTCGCTGAGCTTGACCGCCATCTTGCGATCGGCCAGGCGATCTTCGAGGCGGACAACCTGTAGCTTCACAATTTCGCGCAGCTGCGACTTCAGCAGCCCGTGGAAGATGATCATCTCATCGACCCGGTTGAGAAACTCAGGCCGGAAGCTGCCCCGCAGCGCCTCCATCACGCGGGCCTTCATCTCGTCGTAGCGGCTGTCGTCGCCCGCCACATCGAGAATAAACTGCGAGCCGATGTTGCTGGTCATGATGATGATGGTGTTCTTGAAGTCCACCGTGTGGCCCTGGGCATCGGTGACGCGGCCATCGTCGAGAATTTGCAGCATGACGTTGAACACGTCGGGGTGCGCTTTCTCAATTTCGTCAAACAAAATGACCGCAAAGGGGCGGCGACGAATCGCTTCGGTGAGCTGACCGCCCTCGTCGTAGCCGACGTAGCCCGGAGGGGCACCGATCAGGCGAGAGACGGCGTGCTTTTCCATGTACTCCGACATGTCGATGCGCACCAGGGCCTCTTCGGTGTCGAACAGGTAGGCGGCCAGGGCCTTGGCCAGCTCGGTTTTACCCACCCCCGTGGGACCGAGGAAGATGAAGCTGGCGGTGGGGCGATTGGGGTCAGCCAGACCGGCCCGCGATCGCTGGATCGCGTCGGCCACCGCCGTTACTGCCTCCTCCTGACCGATCACCCGCTCGTGCAGCTCGTCTTCGAGCAGCAGCAGCTTCTGCATCTCCGACTGCACCAGCTTGCTGACCGGAATGCCCGTCCACTTGGAGATGATCTCGGCGATGTCTTCCTCGGTCACCTCTTCGCGCAGCAGGGTTTTGCCGGTGGTTTGGGTGGCGGTGAGCTGGGTTTCGGCGGTTTCGAGCTGGCGCTGCAGCTCGGTGAGCTTGCCGTACTTGAGTTCGGCGGCCCGATTCAGGTCGTAGTCGCGCTCGGCCTGCTGGATCTCGATGTTGACCCGATCGATGTCTTCTTTGATCGCCTGAATGTGGTCGATGGTGTCTTTTTCAGACTGCCACTGGGCGTTGAGGGCACTCTGCTGCTCTTTGAGATCGGCCAGCTCGCGCTCGATGCGCTCTAAACGCTCCATGGAGGCGGCATCGCTCTCTTTTTTCAGCGACAGGCGCTCCATTTCCAGCTGGAGGATCTTGCGATCGACCTCGTCTAGCTCCTCGGGCTTGGAAGTGATCTCCATTTTGAGCTTGGCGGCGGCTTCGTCGACCAGGTCGATCGCCTTGTCGGGCAGGAAGCGATCCGAGATATATCGCGTGGACAGGGTTGCAGCAGCCACCAGGGCGCTGTCGGAGATTTTCACCCCGTGGTGCACTTCGTAGCGCTCTTTGAGACCGCGCAAAATCGAAATCGTGTCGGGCACCGTGGGCTGATCGACGTAGACCTGCTGGAAGCGGCGCTCCAGGGCGGCGTCTTTTTCGATGTATTTGCGGTACTCGTCGAGGGTCGTTGCGCCAATGCAGCGCAGCTCGCCCCGAGCCAGCATGGGCTTGAGCAGGTTGCCCGCATCCATTGCCCCCTGGGTCGCGCCTGCGCCCACCACGGTATGAATTTCGTCGATAAACAGAATGATCTGCCCTTCGGAGTCGGTGACTTCTTTGAGCACCGCTTTCAAGCGCTCCTCAAACTCGCCCCGGTACTTGGCCCCGGCGATCAGCGCCCCCATGTCGAGGGCGATCAGCTGCCGGTCTTTGAGCGATTGGGGCACGTCGCCACTGACGATGCGCTGGGCCAGCCCTTCGGCGATCGCGGTTTTACCCACCCCCGGCTCGCCGATCAGCACCGGGTTGTTTTTGGTGCGCCGCGAGAGAATTTGAATGGTGCGGCGAATTTCATCGTCGCGGCCAATCACCGGGTCGAGCTTGCCCCGACGGGCGGCATCGGTGAGGTCGCGCCCATATTTTTCGAGCGATTGGTACTTGCCTTCAGGGTTTTGGTCGGTCACTTTTTGGGTGCCTCGAATATCTTGAATCACCTGCTTGAGCTTGGCTTCGCTCAGCCCCAGATCTTGAAACAGGGCTTTGCCAAAGCGGGTGTCGCCAGGGTAGGCCAGAATCAGGTGCTCAATTGAAATATACTCGTCGCCGTAGTCTTTTTTGTAGCGGTCGGCGCGATCGAGCAGGGCATCGAGCGATTTGCCCAGGTACACCGACGAGCCTGACCCAGATACCTTGGGCTGGCTGTTGATAAAGGCCTCGGTGCGATCGCGCAGCACCTGACCGTTGACACCTAGCTTGGCAAAAATACTGCTGGCCAGGCCGTCTTGATCCAGCAGCGCCAGCAGCATGTGGTCGCTCTCGATCTGCTGCTGCTGCGACTGCTTGGCCACATCCTGCGATCGCACAATGGCATCCCAGGCTTTTTCAGTAAATAAATTTTGGGTGGGTTGCATAGGCTCCGCTCTCCCGGCTTACTCCATAGCATCTTTGTATGATTGCATTGTAGAAAGACAGGGCCGTTCAGCAGGGTCGGTGTTTACGATCGTTCTCAGGCGGGTTGCCGTCTATAGTTCTTCTGTTGCTAAAACCTGTGTCCCCCACTGTTTGAGCGTCTGCAATACCCTGTACAGCTCGTTACCCGGATTAATTAATGAAAACAACCGAGAATTGGCGTACTGAGCCACAGGCTGCCGAGTGGCTTTGAGGAACAAAAACTCATTGCCATTCGTGATTAGACCAAAGGTTGGATCAGTCGTTTTGGGCGATTTAGGATTACTTAGCATGTAGGCCAAAGCCTGGGGAATAGCCCGCGTCACGGCAAAATCACTGCGTTTGGATTCAATCACCAGCAGCCAAAACTGTTTTTTTAAGACCAGCACATCAATGCGTCCTCGAATGACAACGCCATCGTCTTCGAGCTCCAAATTAATGCTGGTTTCGGTCTCAATTCGAAAAGGCTGGCGGTAAAACCCGGCCAGATCAAGCAGGGGAGATAACACCACCATCTTGACGCTGTTTTCGAGCATCGGTGGGTCTTCCATTAATGCGGTGAAATTGGCCTGGACGCGATCGAGCAGCTGTTGCTCAGCCTCACTTAGCGGGGGCACCTCCTGCTGCCACTCCAAAAAAAAGCTGGAATCTGAAGATTGCTGTAGCCCCAGCGCCTGTTTTAAGTCACGCAGGGTGGCTGTATTCGCCGCAATGGTCTGCACCATAGTCCATTCGCCCAGAGGTTATGCCAATTCTAATTGTAAGAAGCAGACCTCAGGATCGCGGTGGATCCTGAGGTCTGTCGGTGAGGGTTCAAGGGATACCAACTCGGTACCTAAGTAGGTTAGGTCTGATTATCTGTAAGACGCATTTCGACTCCGCTCAATGCTCGGTCATTTGCCCCTCCTACCTACCAGGGCCGCCAGTTGCCCCAGTCTTCGTTGAAGATCGAGGTGTTGGGGAACTTCGTCGGGTTGCCGCTGGCGTCTAGCTCGGCCCGCAGCTGGTCGAGCAGGGGCTCGCGGCTGGGCAAGTTATCAACCATTTCGTAGGGCAGTACCCCGTTGCGCAGCGAGAAGTCGATGGTGTGGGCAGCAGCAGCTCCCACCGACCACTCAAAGGAATGCACCCGGTAGGCGGCGGCGGCGCTGTAGCTGGCCGCAATGCTCTTGCTGGCCACCAGCATGTTGTCGACCCGCTGGGGAATCATCGCCCGCAGCGGAATTTGAGCCGGGTAGGCCTGACCGTGGGCCTGGCGCACGCCGGGGCGCTCGATGTTGCCGGGGGCCTCGGCAGGGTACTCCGCCATACAGGGGTGAAAGTCGATCGCATACTGAGCAATGCCCACGGTGTCGGGGTAGAGACGCGATCGCGCTCGAATCGGGAACGTGTTGGGGTCGGCATCGGGCTCAAAGGTGCTAACCGTATCTAGCCCCGCCAGGTAGCGCCGCAGTGAGGTGTAGGTGCTCTCATCCAGGTTTTGCTGGTAGTAGTCTGAGGCGAAGTCATTCCACGAAAAGTCGATTTCGCTAATCATAAACCCCTGCTCGTAGCCGTAGGCAGGGCGACCAATAATGCGCCGGGCCTCGCGAATATAGGGGTACTTCGACAGACCGTGGGCCGTGCCCATTGGTGAGTCTAGCCCCTGCATGTAAATGTTGTAGGGTTCGGGCTCTTTGTAGGTGTCGGGAATTTGCGAGTCGGTGGTGCCCGTGGTCAGCCAGTAGAAATAGCCGATCGCATTTTCTTCACCCTTACGCAGGGTGTCGGCCCGCAGGCCCCCCAGCCAGCCGCCCGGCTCTAGCTGACCGCTGGCCTCAAGCTGGTCTTCCGTGAGAATCAGGTTATCCAGCTCGGTGCCGGGTCGGTAGTCATTGCCCCAGGTCCAGTTCTGCATCGAGATATCGCCCACGCTGGGGCGAGACACCCCGGCAATGGTGCCCTCCGCTGGGGATGAGGCGTTCCACAACCGCCGATAGGTAAACACAAAGTCGAAATGGTCTTGGGCGGTTTTGAGCGAGTCGCGCTCGCGCTCCCAACTGTAGTAGGGCTGGTAGGTGCTGTAAAACTCAGGTACCTCGTAGGTCTGCGGCTCGGCGGTGTGCTCCATCGCAAAGGTGTAGGTAAAGCCCTGGGTGCAGTAGGGGTCGCGCTCTACCACGGGCGAAGACGGGTTGAGCGGCGACCTCGGGTCTAGCCCCAGCTCGTAGGGCACATCGGCCAGCACAATCAGTTCGCCGGTTTCGGTGGCCTCAACCACAAACCAGTCAACTTTGCTGGGTGCAGCATTCTCGCCGCCCTCTAGCTCAATACCGGCGGGCACAAACTGAATAATCTCCTTCGACAGTCGGGCCGAGTCGTCGTAGGTGTAGGCGTCTTCGATAATTGAGGAGAGAAAGTCGGTGTTGAGGGGGGCGGTCCCCGGTGCGGGGCTGTGGCGAATGGCGACCACCTCTTCAATGTGGGTGCCGTCGGCATTCAAACTCAGGTCTTTGACGACCGTATTGGGGAACCACTTCAGCTCGCCGCCGCCTTCGCGCTCGGCCTCGGCCAGCATTTCCATCAAAATGGCGTTGGCATCGGCAGGGAGAAAACAGGTGGCGCTAACCCAGCAGTCGCCGGGGTTGAGCTTGCCGTACTTGCGTTCAACGCGATCGCGCAGCTCCTTATACCCCCGCGAGTAAAACAGCTGCCGACGCTGCTCTTTCGACTCATCCAGCGCCGTGGTGCCCTGGCTAGAGATTTGCCCGCCCACCCAGTCGGTCAGCTCAGTCATACAGACGGTGTGGCCCATCAGCAGGCTCTCGTACGCCGTCGCTGTACCGGCCAAACCACCGCCGACAATTAGCAATTCGCACTCTACGACCTGGTCTGGGGTACGGGGCACCTGGGCCACTCGAGGCGTTACCGACTCCTGGGCGCGGGCGTTGCCAATGGGCAGGGGGATAGAACCAGCGACCAGGGTTGAGGCTAAGAGGGGAGCCGTGAGGGCGCGAAAGAATCGTTTCATAGCAAACCAAAGGGAGCAAGTCGATTGCACCCTCTAGCTTATCGGCTGATCGTAAGGTTCTGCTATGGGCAGCGAAAGGTTGACTTTTCGCTTTCATTCATCTCTCACACCACCTTTGATGCATAACGCCCAAGTTCACCCGCCGATGGAAACGTAATCGGGGTTGTTTAGATGGTAGAAACTACTCATTTATGGTGTCCGGGAGCGATCGCGCCGAAGCTTAACCAGTACGCCTAACAGGCCAACCATAACAGCCGCTATCAGCAAAAAGCCCAAATTAAATTCAATGCCATTGCCGCTGGGATTATTCTGCCAGCGCATCAGCCACAGGCTACCCTCGCCAATTGCAAATGAGGGAATACGCAGAAGCAAGAAAAGCAAGGGCAGGGCCAGGAAAATGACAACCAATAATACAAACGCTGCTGCGGTAAGACGTAGCCATGTTTTCAGATTTGCTTTAAAGCGGGTCATAGGATTAGTACGGCTAACTTTTTCTAAAGTTCGCTTCCGGCAATACTGTAACGTTGGCGGCGATCGCCTGCCCCGCCAGCCAGCCCGTCGTCCAAGCGTTTTGAAAGTTAAACCCGCCCGTCACCCCGTCGATATTGAGCATTTCGCCCGCAAAATATAGTCCTGGGCAGCGGCGGCTCTCCATGGTTTTGAAGTTGACCTCGGCCAGGGGAATGCCGCCGCAGGTGACAAATTCGTCTTTGAAAACGCCTTTGCCTGCGATCGCGTAGTTTCCCCGCGTCAGCTCGTTTACCAGCGCCTGAAGCTGCGCCTTTGATAGGTCGGCCCAGTTCAGCTTAGTGCCCAGGTCGGCCCGGTGCTGGGTCAAATACTGCCACAGCCGCCGCGACAGCTCTGAAAAGGGCGAAAACGCCGCCACCTGGCGCTTGCCCTGCTCCCGCTTGAGGGTCAGCAGTTTTTGTCGCACCTGGTCGGGCTTGAGGGCGGGCAGCCAGTTCACGGTGAGGGTGGCCCGGTAGCGCTGGCGGTGCAGAGCCTCTGCTCCATAGGCCGAGAGCTTGAGCACCGCCGGGCCGCTCAGCCCCCAGTGGGTAATCAGCAGCGGCCCGCTCTGGGTCAGGGCCGGCGCGTCTTCCAGCGCCAGAGAGAGCCGCACGGTTTCGACCGACACCCCGGCCAGCTCGCGCAGAGCCGGGTCTGGCACGGTAAAGGTAAACAGTGAGGGCACCGGGGGCACCAGGTCGTGGCCCAGCTTGAGGGCCAGTCGATAGCCGTTGGGGCTACTGCCGGTGGCCAGCAGCAGCTGGTCGCAGCGCCACCCGGCCCCGGCGCGAGTGGTGAGCCCAAAGCCAGCCTCATCGGGCTGAATGTGAGCAATCGCCTGGCCCGTGTAAATGCGAATGCCCAGCCGCCGCGCTTCCCCCAGCAGACAGTCTACGATGGTACCCGAGTCGTCGGTGGTGGGGAACATGCGGCCATCGGCCTCGGTTTTGAGCCGCACCCCCCGCCGCTCAAACCAGGCCACCGTATCCTGGGGCTGAAAGCGGCTGAAGGGGCCGCGCAAAACCTTGCTGCCGCGCGGGTAGTGCGTAACCAGCACGGCGGGGTCAAAGCAGGCGTGGGTGACGTTGCAGCGCCCGCCGCCCGAGATTCTCACCTTGGCCAGGGGTTCGCGACCCGCCTCAAAGATGCGGATAGAGGCGCTGGGGTTGGCCTCGGCACAGGCGATCGCCCCAAACAGCCCGGCGGCACCCGCGCCAATCACAATCAGCGAGGCATGCTGGGGCGGCTCTGAGTGAAAGGGGCGATCGCTCACGGCACTTGCCCCGGCAGATAAACCGTCGTGCTGCTTGGCCCCTGGCGCTGGGCGCGGCGGTGAAGAATTTCGAGCTTGCCCCCCGCCGCCTGAATAAACGCCCGCTGGCGACGGTACAACCCCTGAAACAGGTTGGCCAGCAGCAGCGCCACCAGGGCCACCACCAGCCCAGCCGCCGTGGAGGTCAGCGCTTCGCTCACCCCGGCGGTAACCCCAGCGGCGGCGGGGCCGCTAGTCTCGCCCAGCCGCAGGGTCGAAAATGTTTGCATTAGGCCCAGCACAGTGCCCAGCAGGCCCAGCAGCGGGGCTACGCCCACCACCGTTTCAAAGAGGGTTTGAAACCGCTTGAGCAGGGGCAGCTCGGCCTGGGCGGCACTTTCTAAGGCGAGGCTAAATTCTTCGGGGGTAGCGTCGCCCAGGGTAAGGGCCGCCAGAAAGATGCGGGCAATGGGCAACTGCTGGTGCTGCTTGAGCTTGGCGATCGCCCGCTGAGGGTTTTGGCTAAAGGTATTTAGCACCTGGGGCACCAGCCCCCGCTGCTGGCGACTAATTTGCAGCCAAAACCAGCCCCGCTCAATCGCCAGGGCCAGGGTCAGCAGCGAACACAGCAGCAGCGGCCACATCACAATGCCCCCCGCCACAAACCAGTTACCCATAGTGCCGCTGTCCTCAGCCAAGACCCACCTATGATACTGGTCGAGCAGGGTTTTAGGTTTCAGGGCAGGCGCGAAACTTCAAACCTGAACCCTGAACCTCTAGACCATGCCGGGGAAATGCTCGATCTGGGCGTAGCCGCTAAAGACCAGCTGGTTGCCCTTGGTTTCGAGCCGGTTGACCCGCAGTAAAACGCCATCCAGGTTGAAGCGTTCCAGATCGACCATGCGGTTGAGCACCTCGGCAAAGCCGTTGGTCAGCGTCTCCGAGAGCGGTATCACGTCGTCAGGAATGCCGTCGGGCAAAAATTCGGCGTCGGCAAAAATAATTCGCCGCCGCTTTTCTACAGTAACCCTGGCCAACAGCTGAATCGGCAGATCCTTACGGTTAGGCAAATCAGTTTTGGCCGTAATTTTGACCTTTTGATCGGGCATCAGAGTGATGTGGATATCCCGAAAGGTGACGGGGTCGCCTCCCGACATTGAGGTTACCGCCTCATCGGTGACCCCCTCCAAATGCTGCCGCACCAGCTGAGCCTCAAAGGCGCGATTAATGGCGTCTTCGTTTAAGACCACCTGAGCCACGGCCTGGGTAGGCTGGCGTAGGCGAATTTTACCGCTGATGGCCGAGCCCACATCGATTGACACCGCATCGGTCTCAAACATCATCTCAGCGGCCTCAAACTCCTTTCGAATGATCAGGCCGCGGCCTTCCATGCGAAAGCTATCGATAGTGCCCTGCAGCAGCTTGCTGGGAGGGGAGCAGCGTACCGCCACTTCCACAGCATCACTGCTGCTAAACAGATGCCTGAGCGACTGGGTAGCCACAGAGTTGATCATCCGTTCGCCAAAGTCATTGGACCCTTTGGATTGAAACCCGGTAAAGCCACCGAACATAGAGGTTAGTACCACCTAATTCCCCTACTGTTGTAACAAAATATGAAGCCCAATGACAGCGGCATTGCTAATGCCTTCCATAGGAGATACTGATAACCGAGCTAGGCCGCGATCGCGTTGGCGGAGCCTCTCTGAAAGAGAATCTCCCCTGAAACCCCCTCCAGCTCTGGCTTGTGGGCTATACCCACAGACGCTATACGGCGACCCAAAGCGGCTGCAATCGGGTCGAGGCTGTGGGCTAGCGCCATCATCTCCTCTAGAGTAAGGGCCTGGCGCGCATCTGACACAGATTCCTCGGGTACCGGGTGACATTCTACAATCAGCCCGTCGGCTCCAGCGGCGATCGCGGCCCGAGCCAGAGCAGGTACCAGCTCGCGCTTGCCGGCGGCGTGGCTGGGGTCCACCAGCACCGGCAGGTGGGTAATCTGCTTTAGCGCCACTACAGCCCCCAAATCCAGCACGTTGCGGGTGTAGGGGTCAAAGCTGCGAATGCCGCGCTCGCAGAGCACCACATTGGGGTTACCGTGGCTGAGAATGTATTCCGCCGCCATCACAAACTCTTCGATAGTGGCGGCCAGCCCCCGCTTCAGCAGCACCGGCTTGGTGGTACGGCCCAGGGCCTTGAGCAGGTCGAAGTTTTGCATGTTGCGGCTGCCCACCTGCAAGACATCCACGTAGTCGGCCATGATGTCAATCTGATCGATCGCCATCACTTCAGAAATCACCGGCATCGCATACCGCTGGCGCACATCGGCTAAAATTTGCAGCCCCGCCTCTCCCATGCCCTGGAAGGCGTAGGGCGACGTGCGCGGCTTGAATACCCCGCCCCGCAGCGCCTGCACGGGCGTAGACGAGAGCGATTGGGCCACCTGCTCCATTTGAGCAGCGCTCTCAACGGCGCAGGGGCCGCCCACAATCAGCAGGGTGTCGCCGCCGATGGTGACGGTGTCGCTCAGGGCGATCGCCGAGCGGTGGTCGAGGTCAGCTTTACGGGTCAAAGTAGCGTCTTTCATAACTAAAAACTCAGGGTAAAGAACGGGAAGACAGCGATCGCGGTAGAAAACAAAAAACCCGGAGCGGTGGGCTCCGGGTCAGGTAAGCGGCATAGGACGACCTATCACCAGCCTGACCCGGTGGTGTAAAAAAAGCCGTAGTACCAGTTAGATGAAACCGAGCGTAACTGTCCCCTTCGACTCCGCTCAGGGGACGTATCGGAGGGGCGTTGGCTTCGACTCCGCTCAGCCAACGTAGCGCCAGGGACGCTATCGGAGGGGCGTTGGCTTCGACTCCGCTCAGCCAACGTAGCGCCAGGGACGCTTACGACCGAATAAGGGATATAGGTTTGCATCGTTTTAGAGAAAAAATAGGACCAGAAAAAACAAAACCGCAGAGGGTTAGCTCTGCGGTTCACAAGGTTGGCAACACAAAAGGTGCTCACGACCTGTGAACCGGGAGCTGCCACCAAAAATAAAATGCTCGTGCCGACGCAATCATGGCTGCGGGTTGAATAGAAACGTATTTGCAATCTAGCAGGGCTTTAGGGAAGCGTCAACCGTGGCGCGGCGCTCAGGTGTTGCCCCAGACATATCTGTAGGGGAAAACCGTGTTTGCCCAGCCCAGGCAAGGCATTCAACCCGAACGCTAGCCGGACCTCCCAAAATCTACGGAAGGCCCGAGTTCATAGATTTCTCGGAGTACATCTCTGGTCCTTAAACCTAGGATGAAGACAATTGGCTCGCCGTGAAGGGGCCATAAAGTCAGACCCTCCGCTTTTTTGAAATAGCCACCAGGGAGATCGCTATGGTTTGGGAACTTTGTGTTCGATACGCCAACGGTAGAGAGACGGTTCTAGACGTCTTTCAAAGCCTGGAAACAGCCCAGAACCGGGTCGACAAGCTCTACGCCGAAGGCTACCCCATGCATTTTGCCTACTTTGTCAGGCCAGGCTGCGCGGCGTAGAGACGAGCTTAACGGTGTCGATGGTCTTGGCGCTGCGCATCACACGGTCATGATGTCTTTTTCTTTGGCGGCTAGGGCGTCGTCGAGCTTGGCGATGTATTTGTCGGTCAGCTTTTGAATCTCGTCCTGGGCATCGCGTGACTCGTCCTCGGAGATGTCGCTGGCTTTCTCCAGCTTTTTCACGGCGTCAATGCCGTTGCGCCGCTGGTTGCGAATCGAGACGCGCCCCTCTTCGGCCACTTTGCCCGCCGTTTTGACAAACTCTTTACGGCGCTCGCTGGTCAATGGCGGAATGTTGAGACGAATGACTCGACCGTCGTTGTTGGGGGTCAGCCCCACATCGGACATGGAGATGGCTTTTTCAATGGTGGTCAGGCTGCTGGCATCGTAGGGCTGAATCATCAGCGTGGTGGCATCGGGAGTGGAGATGTTGGCCATCTGCTTGAGGGGAGTCTGCGCGCCGTAGTAGTCGATCTCGATGCGATCGAGCAGAGAGGCGTTAGCGCGACCCGTGCGAATGGTGTTGAAGTTGCGCTGAGTCGCCTCGATAGACTTCTGCATCTGGTCTTCGGTTTCGAGCAAAATATCGTCAACTGACATCACAGTCTTCTCCTACAATCGTGCCAATAGGTTCGCCCATCAGCGCTCGCTTGATGTTTCCGGGCACCGACAGGTCAAATACCATGATAGGGATCTTGTTGTCCTTGCACAGAGCGATCGCGGTGCTATCCATCACTTTTAGGTCGTGCTTGAGCACGTGGCCGTAGGTGAGCGTGCGGTAGCGCTTGGCGTCTGGGTTTAGTTTAGGATCAGAATCGTAAACGCCGTCAACCTTGGTTGCCTTGAACACCACCTCGGCGTTGATCTCCGCCGCCCGCAGCGCCGCTGTGGTATCGGTGGTAAAGAACGGGTTGCCGGAACCAGCCCCAAAAATAACCACCCGGTTTTTTTCCAGGTGGCGAATGGCGCGGCGGCGAATGTAGGGCTCGGCGACCTCCTGCATGGCGATCGCCGTCTGTACCCGGGTGGGCACCCCCATGCGCTCTAGCGAGTCTTGCAGGGTCATGGCGTTCATCACGGTGGCGATCATGCCGATGTAGTCGGCGGTGGCCCGGTCCATGCCCGAGGCTGAGCCTTTGATGCCCCTGAAGATATTGCCCGCACCGACGACAATGGCAATTTCAATGCCCTCTTTAATCACTTCAGCAATCTCGGCGGTAATGGCTTCTACAATGTTTTGGTCAATACCATAGTCCATATCGCCCATTAGGGCTTCGCCGCTCAGTTTTAACAGTACGCGCTTATAGGGTTTATCCATATAGGTTGCAACCATAGGAAGCTGGTGTAGTAAGGTCTAGAAGTCCCACCCCACTATACTTGCTTCCCCTGCCATGATGGCCACTGTGCTCGTGCAAATCGGACTGGTCACCGCCTGGCTGGCGGTCGTTGGGGGAGCGGCTGAGGGGCTGCGCCGCACTGCCAACCTCGACACCGAAGTTACCCGAAAAATTGTCCACATCGGAGCTGGCCACGTCATCTTGCTGGCCTGGTGGTTACACACCCCCGCCTGGATGGGCATAGCCGCCTCGGTCGTGTTTAGCGGGGTGGCGCTGCTGTCGTACCGACTGCCCATTTTGCCGGGCATCAACGGCGTAGGGCGCAACAGCCTGGGTACGTTTTTTTACGCCATCAGCATTGGGGTGCTGACCGCCATTTTCTGGCCCCTGTGGCTGCCCCAGTACGCCGCCATCGGCATTCTGGTGATGACCTGGGGCGACGGGCTAGCAGCGCTAATTGGACAAAACTTTGGCCGCCATCCCTACAAGGTTTTGGGCAATCAAAAAAGCTGGGAGGGCAGTCTAACTATGGCCCTGGCCAGCTTTCTGGTGTGCTTGCTCGTGCTGGGGGCAACGGCGGGGTTCACGACAGGTGCCGTTTGGGGCACGGCGCTGGTGGTTGCGATCGCCTCTACCCTGCTCGAAACCCTCTCCTTCTACGGTCTCGACAACCTGACCGTGCCGCTGGGCAGCGCGGCGCTGGCCTACGGGCTGATGGGCTGGATGGGGTGAAGGGTGCGATCGGCGTTGTTTTTTCGTACTATCAGATAGTACAAATTTTCTGCTCGCACGGTTACCCAGGCCGCAGGAGTTGCTAACCCGTGAATGCTCCCCCTTTCTCCCCGCTCGAACTCACCGATCGGGTGCTGGCGATGGCCAAAACCGGCGTTTACCGGCAGTCGGTGTTTGAAGCCCTGGGGCCAGTCGCCACCCGGCGGCAGATTCGCGAGGCGATCGCCCAGGCCAAGCAGTTTGGGCTCTACACCGTCTCGGCCCTGCGCGACGAAGAGTTGGGCACCTACTACCAGGTAGAACCGGCCAGCTACGAGTCGTTTCAGACCGCCGCTAAAGCCCTGGCCGCAGGCTCGTCCCCCAATTCAAATAACCTGGCCGAGCAAGTGGTGACCACCCACAGTGCCCTGAGAGCCATGCTGAGCGCCGTAGCCGCCAGCACCCTGGGCCTGGGCTTTTTGGGCGGCTGGTGCCTGCTCGACGGCCACACACAGCTGGGCCGAGGCCTGTGGCTCGGGGCAGTGGTCGCCGGAGGGCTGTGGAGCGTGCAGCGGTGGATCGCGCGGCGGGCGTTGGGGTAGAGGGGTGAGGAAGGTGAGGAGATGAGCAGAGCGGGGTTTAAAGTTCAAAATTCAAAGTGCAAAATTCTGAATTTTCAATTTTGCATTCATCCATTCCGCATCTTCATCCCCTCACCTACGCGCTTACGCACCCACGCGCCCACGCACCCGCCTCTCATCGACGGGCAAACTCATCTGTTGCTTCAATCAACGCATGGGTAATTCCCGGTTCCATGGCGGAGTGACCGGCTTCCTGCACCATGACAAACTGGGCTTCGGGCCAGGCGCGGTGCAGCTCCCAGGCGGTGGTAGCGGGGCAGACGATGTCGTAGCGGCCCTGCACGATCACGCCGGGAATGTGGCGAATGCGGTGCACCTGGCGCAGGATGTGGTCGTCGGTGTCGAAAAAGCCGCGATTGATGAAGTAGTGGCACTCGATGCGGGCAAAGGCTACCGCAAACTCATCTTCGCTAAAGTGGTGCAGCAGGCCGGGATCGGGCACGAGCTTGCTGGTGCTGGCCTCCCAGACGGCCCAGGCGCGGGCGGCGGTCAGGCGTTCTGCGGCGTTGTCGCTGGTGAGGCGGCGGTAGTAGGCGGTTACCAAATCGTCGCGCTCGGCCTCTGGAATGGGGGCGAGGTACTGCTCCCAGGCGTCGGGATAGAGGTAGCTGGCCCCCTCCTGGTAAAACCAGCGAATTTCTCGCTGCCGCAGGGTAAAAATGCCGCGCAAAATCAGGCCTTCGCAGCGATCGGGGTGGGTTTGGGCGTAGGCTAGCGCCAGGGTGCTGCCCCAGCTGCCGCCAAACACGGTCCAGCGATCGATGCCCAGGTGAGCGCGGATTTTTTCGATATCGCTAACCAGGGCCCAGGTGGTGTTGTCGTCGAGGCTAGCGTGGGGAAAACTTTTGCCGCAGCCTCGCTGGTCAAACAGCACAATGCGCCAGCGCTGGGGGTCAAAAAATTGGCGATAGGTCGGGTTAGTGCCGCCCCCTGGCCCCCCGTGCAAAAAAACAACGGGCTTACCCTCGGGGTTGCCCGCCTGCTCTACGTAGAGCTGATGCTGGTTTGAGACGGCCAAATATTCGGCTCGATAGGGCTCAATGGGCGGATACAGTTGGCGCATGGCGGTCGTCTAATGCGTCCAGGCTACAGGGAGAATTGAGCCACACTATAGCCCAGCTACCCTGGCTCTAGCATGGCTACTGTAGATGTCTTTCATCTCCCTCTGAGGACGGTAGCGACAGGGTTGTTGCACGTCGGCAGTCGGCCTGTAAATCCCTCAATATGACCTCCCCAGGAATTACCGCCGACTCCTGGGGAGAGTCTTTACCACCTGCCACTCCCCCGTGTGTGGATCGCGCTGAGTGGTAAATGGATTGCCTTTGAGGGGTTTGCTGCAGGGGTTAGCCATAGCACTTACTGTTGCAGAGATGCCCCTATGGTAAGAAACGACACATTGACTACGGGTGACTGACAGACCCTTCTCCCAGTGATGTTGCAGGTTGTAACAGGTGATTGAGATCACTAAAGCCGTTGCGGGGTCTGTGCTAGCGCGAAGTTAGCGCTAAAACGATGCGGTTTTTGAAATCTGCGCTAACATCCTCAAGACATATAAGAGGACGGGCAAATAAGGCGTTAATGCTTGACCGTCTGCCGGTTCACCCTAGCAGTAATGGGCAGGAGTCGTGATGGCAAAGCAGAATAGTTCAAACGGGTTAGTTCGCACAGCAATTCCGGCGGGCATCGCTGCCGTTGTAGCGGTTTTAAGTATTGCCCCCCACGGGCTGACTCAGGGGTATGAGGCGGTGCCGCCGCTGCCCGCAGGGGTGATGCCGGTGCCCGCAGCCGCGCCCGTGTCTGGGGCCGCGCTGCCTCAGGTACCCACCAGCGGTCAGCAGTATTTGATCTATGTCAACGACACTAGCGAGTCTGTGCTGAGCCAGGTGCGCCAGGTTGAGCCAACGGCGTTTCGCACCACCTTCCAGGGGCGATCGGTGATTCAGGCCGGACGGTTTAATATGACGGGCAACGCCCAGCAGCGCATTGCCGATCTGGGGGCGCTGGGGGTAACAGCCGAGATGGCCCAGGTAGCTGCTGCGGTGCCCTACTACGCTCCAACAGCTGCAATGCCCAACAATGTCTATGCCTCCAATGGCAATCTGCCGCCCCTGCCCGATGGGGCTTTGCCCCAGGTTCCCGATGCTGCGGGGGTGCCGGTACCGGCGCTGCCGCCCAATGTAGCCCAGGTGCCGCCAACCCCCGGCAACGTGGAGTTTGGCCAGGAGCTGAACTACGGCGTGCCACCCGCTCCCAGCGGTGGAGTTGCCATTCCGCCTCCGGCTGGGGCACCGCCAGTTACCCAGTCGGCCAGCGCCCCGTACTATGTGGTGATTCCGACCGACTCCAGCAATTTAGGTAACTTGAGCAATCAGGTGATTCAGCTTGGAACGCCCCCCGATCGCGTGCAGCAGCGCACGGCCCCCCGTGGCCCCCACGTAGCGGTCGGCCCCTTTACCGATCGCGGGTTGGCCAACCGCTGGAACGACTTTTACCGTGAGGCAGGCATCGGCAACAGCCGAGTCTTCTTTCAGCGCTAGCTAGCAACGGTAGAATGCTGGCAACGGTAGACACTCTGCCTTCGGTGTTGAAGGCCTGATCTATGAAATTTGCCCATCGGCCCGCCACAGCAACCGTCAAGGTCACATGGGGCGGGCTTTTTGATGGCCCCCTCGACCAGGTGGTGACCGCTGAGCAAATGCGGGCTATTGAGGGGCAGCTGTTTGAAGCTGGTATGCCCGTGGCGGCGCTGATGGAAAAGGTGGCGGGCCGCATCGCCGCCTGGGTTACTCAGCACTTTCCGCTGCAGCGCTACCCTCGCGTGGCCGTTGTGGCTGGCCCGGGGCACAACGGCGGCGATGCCCTGGTGGTGGCCCGTGAGCTGGCGGCCCAGGGCTACGAGGTGCAGGTGTACAGCCCGATCAGCCGTCTCAAACCGCTGACTGCCGATCATCTGCGGTATGTAGACTATCTGGGTATTCCAGTTGCAGAATCTGGGGCAGCGATCGCCCCCTGCGATCTGCTCATCGACGGGCTGTTTGGCTTTGGCCTGGAGCGATCGATCGAGGGGGCGATCGCTGGGGTTGTGGCCGCTATCAATGGGCTTGGCTGTCCGGTCGTGAGCATCGATCTGCCCTCCGGTCTGCACACCGATACGGGGGCGGTGCTGGGGACGGCGGTGCGAGCGACCCACACCCTCTGTCTCGGCCTGTGGAAGCGGGCCTTTTGCCAGGATGGGGCGCTGGCCTACCTGGGACAGTCTCACCTGATTGACTTCGACATTCCGCCCCAGGCGATCGCCGCCGTTCTAGATCCTTTACCTCCGGTGCGACGGGCGACGCTGACGACCGTGCGCGCCAAACTGCCGCTACCCCGGCCACCCGCCACCCACAAGTATCGGGTCGGGCATCTCTTGCTGGTGGCCGGGTCGCGACCCTACGCTGGGGCGGCCCTGCTGACCGCCCTGGGGGCCAGGGCCAGCGGGGTCGGCATGCTCACCCTGGCGGTACCCGAGGCGCTGCGGCTGATGGTGGTAGCCCAGATACCCGAGGCGCTGGTGGTGGGCTGCCCCGAGACCGCCAGCGGCGCGATCGCCCGTCTACCCGACGATTTAGATCTGGGCCGCTACGACGCGATCGCCTGTGGGCCTGGCCTCAGCCGTAGCGCCAGGCCCGCTGTTCAGGCGGTACTCGATAGTGAGGCCCCCCTGCTGCTCGATGCCGATGGCCTCAACCTGCTCTCAGAGCTGGGCTGCGTAGAAACACTGTCAATCCGGAATGCCCCGACCGTGCTGACGCCGCACCGGGGCGAGTTTAAGCGGCTGTTTCCCGAGCAGCTCGCCGCCAGTGACGATGCCGGGGCGGCGGCCCTGGCGGCGGCACACCAGAGCGGTGCCGTGGTGCTGCTCAAGGGGGCCTGCACCGCGATCGCCCATCCCAACGGCGAGCTGTGGTACGTGCCCGAGAGCACCCCGGCCCTGGCCCGAGGCGGCAGCGGTGATTTGCTAACAGGCTTAGTTAGCGGTTTGCTGGCCCAAACCGAATCTGACACAGCAGACAATCCGCTCGATTTAGCCCGCGATGCGGCCCTGGTCGGGGCCTGGTGGCACGGCCTGGCCGCCCGAGCTGCCGCCGCCGATCGCACCACCCTGGGGGTCGATGGCACCCAGCTGGCCCAATATCTCAACCCGGTGCTGGCCCAGGTGCTAGCCTGAGGAGCGTACTTACCATAGCCACCCCTAGCCTTGTTTTCCTTTGACTCCATAACGCTGCCCGAGGGTTTTCGCGAGGGCGTGCTGCTGCTGGCCTACCTGCTGGTGCTGATGTGGGCGCTCGCCATCGTCGATTTTGTCACCGGGCGACGACTGCTCAACCGGCTCAGCATTCGGCCCCGCAGCCTGGAGGGAATACCGGGCATTGCGATCGCCCCCCTGCTCCACGGTGGCTTTGGCCACCTGGCCGCCAATTCTGGCCCCCTGGTCATTTTGGGCACCATCATTTTGCTCCAGGGCCTGGAGGTGCTGGGTCTGGTGACGGTATTTTGCTGGCTGTTCAGCGGCGTGGGCATCTGGCTGCTGGGTCGCCCCGGCACTCGCCATCTGGGGGCCAGTGGAGTGGTGTTTGGCTACCTGGGCTACATTTTGCTGCGGGGCTACTTTGAACGCAGCCCGGCGGCGATCGCGGCAGCAGTCGTCGTCGGGCTGCTCTACGGCAGCGCCCTGTGGGGTCTGCTGCCGCTCCAGCGCGGCAAGTCGTGGGTCGGCCACGGCATGGGCTTCTTAGCGGGGGCGATCGTCGCCCGCAAGCTGCCGATCATGCTGGAATGGGTGCGGTATAACTCAGGCTTTTAGCGATCGCTACCCAATCTTGTGCGCCACAATTACCAATCCAAAAACTCACAATGCCCGACTCCCACTTCACCCCCGAAGAGCTAGAGCGCTGGCGCTTCGGCCTGGCCCAGGCCAATCTCAACAACATCCTCTGCCACTGCCGCGACTGCGACGAAACCTGGATGGCCTCCGACGACGAAAATCTGGTCTGCACCTGCGGCAGTCGCCGGGTCGAGCACATCCCCTGCTGGCAGTTCCCCGACGGCTAGTGGCTCACGAAGTGGTGCGGGTCGGGAAAAACAAGATGGGGCTCTAGGCGCATCGATTGGTCGACTTGGGGAAAAGACAGCGGCTCGTTACCATAGCCTTTCGATTTGATAGACCTAGTCAGGCAATCTTCCCCATTAACCGTCCAGTAGACTAGCTCCGCGTGGGAGGTGGGGCGGTCGGCAGAGTGTGCTGCTGCCGATGCTGCAAAAACTCTGCGAAGGTTTGCACCTCTGCCAGCAGAGACTCTGGCATGTTGTCGAGCAGGCGAAACAGGTCACTTTTTACTGCACTGGGGCGATGCAAAAGATTCATTTGAGCTGCTTTCACCACCTCCACTCCCAGAGTTTCGCGAAACGCGGTGGCATGATTAGGAGTAGACCGCACCAGCCCCGCCCCTTCCTCCAGTCTCACCCAGTCGCCAAACAGTTCTACCAAGAACGCCTCACCGGGTTCTAGCACCTCGACAATGGTACCGATGATGCCCACTGGGGCAATTTCCAGCGGCTCCAGGGCATTGCTCATCTCCCCGCTGAGGGGAATCGCGTCGGTGAGCTGCACCTGATCGAATAGCTCAAATTGCTCCATCAGTTCTCTCCCCTACGTTCTGGAATAGCGGTAACAAAACGAGCGATGCTCTCCCCTGGGCGTACTATCCAACCCGTTCTGATCCACCAAATCAAACCTGTTTCTCCTCGGATGCGGCTGACAGCTTGATAGCGATCGCCATACTGATCCTGCCGTTGAAAACTTAAGTCTGCCACGGTCACAGCCTTCAGAACCGCTGCATAGATGGCGGTGGGCGACTCAAACCCCATCACAGTCTGCCAAAACTTCTGCTTGTTGCCGCCCTGGCCCGGCACCGTATCTCGGGTGAAGAGGTAAACGGCTTTCTCAATAGGCATAACTAGCGTTGTAGGCTGGGCCATATGAGCAATCAGGAGGTTCGCTAATTCTGCCTGAGACTGACATAGCCGAGACGCCTATCCTACGTTACTGAATCCTCAATGCTTAGGTCCTGAGCTAGGCCAAGAACGTCACCAGGGCCTGCAGTTTCTCCCAGGCGGCCCCGCTAGCGAGAATATCTTTGGCCAGGGCAATGCCTTCCTTAATGGCATCATCTAGGGAATTAGCTTTTACCTTTTCGCCGACTTTTAGAGCCAGGGCTGCATTCAGGGCCACCACATCCTGCTGGGCCTGGGTGCCTTTGCCCTGGAGAACGGCGGTCAAAATAGCGGTGTTTTCTTCGACTTCGCCACCGCGCAGGGCGCTGAGGGGAGCAGCAGCCAGTCCTAGCGCCTGGGGATCAAGAGTAGCGCTGGTTACCTGACCGTTTTCGACTACCGATAGGTCGGTCTTGTCGCCCAGGCCCGCTTCGTCCAGCCGCTCGCGCCCGTGCAGCACGATCGCCTGGGGAACGGCCAGCTGATTGAGCGCTTCGGCCATCGCGGGCACGACCGCTGAGTCATAGACCCCAATGACTTGCCCCGTGGGCTGCAATGGATTCACCAGCGGCCCCAGCAGGTTAAATACCGTGCGCACCTTGAGGGTGCTGCGCAGGGGGGCTACCGCCTTCATAGCCGGGTGCCAGCCCCGGGCAAACAAAAATGTCACGCCCACCTCATCCAGCGCTGCTCTGACCTGGACCGGGTCGGCCCCCAAATTCACGCCTAAGGCTTCTAGTACGTCGGCCGACCCCACTTTGCTGGAGGCCGAGCGGTTGCCGTGCTTAGCGACTTTCACCCCCGCTGCCGCCGCCACAAACGCGACGCAGGTAGAAATGTTGAAGGTGTGCGCCCCGTCGCCGCCGGTGCCGCAGGTGTCAATACAGGGGGTAGAGTGGTGAATTTTGGCCTCCCCACCCAGCGACTGCCCCTGGAGCACCCGCGCCATACCGGCCAGTTCGTTTGCCGAAACGCCTTTGGCCTGAAGCACCGCCAGCAGCCCACCCGACACCACTTCGGGAATATCTTCGCTGAGCCAGCCGCGCATGAGGGTTTCAGCCTGGTCTTGGCTGAGCGACTCCCCGCCGATCAGCCGCTGCAAAAGGGCCGACCAGTCTTGGGCGAGGGCAGCAGGCATGGCTTGGGTCACGACTTAAACTCCTTCTGGGGTATGAGGACAAAGGTAAGATTGAGCCCCCTTATTTTCACCCAGAACGTGCGCTAGAGCGCGAACCTCAGGCCTAAGGCGCGATCGCCCCCCGGCACCAGCCCGCCGCCTCGGCTCCGGCACACCTTAAACCATGACCTTGCAAATAAGTAATAATGCTGATTGAGCGGGCTCAGGCAACGCCCGTGAACTCCGACAGGGCAAGCACTACAGCTCTTAGAACTCGGGGGAACATTGAAAGGCCTCGACAATGCACATAAATTTGTCAAATACGCGATCGCTAAACATTTCGTAATCTTTTGTTACGGTGGAGCTGTAACAGCCATTTGTTTCCCCTCTGGAGGTTTTTATGACCTACACCCTAAGTACTTCGGCAAAGGCCTCGATGGGTTCTGTAACGCCAGTTTCTAGCGCCATTGCGGCCTTTAAAAGTCTGGTTGCCGACGAGCAGCTGGGTCTGCTCTGGGTGCTGTACGACAACATGGGCCGAGCCATCACTCCGGCCGCACCTGGTGCCGCCCGCCTGCAGTTTGCCGAGGGCCTACTGACCCAGGTGCGGGCTATGGTGCCGTCTGAGCAGCTGCAGTTCATGCGCGACCTGGTTGAGCGTAAAAGTACCCCGGCTACCCGCGCCTACGGTGTTTTGACCAACAACACCAAGCTGGCTTTCTGGTATCAGCTGGCTGAAGATATGCGGGCTGGTACAGTCGTTGCCGTGCCTGACTATTACACCCTGGGCAGCGACGCTGTAGCTGTGTTTGGACAAATTTCTAAGCTCGACTTTAACCAGCAGATTACGGTGCTGCGGCAGGCTGTGGTCACCATGGGTGTCGATCCGATTGCCTAAACTGATCGTCAAAGTGAGAGCCGGATTCCTGCGAGGTGGCAGATTTATCAACTGGCCGCTCAGCGGGAACCCGGTTTTGCGTTGTCCTGTCAAAGGGTAGAAGCCTGCCCCAGGCTGAGCCTCGTATGCTGAGACTGTTTAACTCGGGAGAATGACCATGCCTACCGATGTGGCTGACGCAACCCTTGATTTGGCAGCAGTTTCCGCCGCCGTTGATCGCTACTTTGCGGGCTTTAATGCCGAAGAGTATCGCGCCGTAGCGGCCTTGTTTGAGCCCGATGGGGTGCTGCTTGCCCCCTTTGAGGAACCGATTGTCGGCCCTGAGGCCATCTACGTTTACCTGCAGGCCGAGGCGGTTAACATGCGAGCCATACCGGTAGAGGTTGAGGAAACATCCAGCCCAGACGCCAGCCGACAGGTGGTCGTTAAGGGGCGGGTAAAAACGTCGCTCTTTACCGTCAACGTGCGGTGGACCTTTGCGCTAACCGCAGACGATACGCTGCAATCGACCGAGATCAAGCTGCTGGCCACGCTGCAAGAGCTGATGCAGATCGATCGCGGCTAGGCAGAAGCAGGCTTAAGTCTTTGATCATGCTCTGATCGCGAGTGATGGCCA
This sequence comes from Nodosilinea sp. AN01ver1, assembly GCF_050565655.1. Taxonomy (NCBI): domain Bacteria; kingdom Bacillati; phylum Cyanobacteriota; class Cyanophyceae; order Nodosilineales; family Nodosilineaceae; genus Nodosilinea; species Nodosilinea sp. AN01ver1. The sequence goes on from NZ_JBNXVS010000014.1 coordinate 86,507, forward strand.
GAACAGTCGCGATCGCGGTGCCCCAATAACCACACGATCTCTCCCGCTATGCCGCCTTGGGCACAGCGGGCTGCCCCCAGGCGGCGGTCAGCAGCGATCGCCCCAGGTTGAGGTGCTCAGGGGCACATTGCCAGTCGGGGTGGGCGGTGAGCAGCAGTGACTCTAACGACTCGGCATCGAACAGGTGCCAGACCTCGGCCCCGGTAGACTTGTCGGCGATCGCGTAGCAGTTTTCGGCTACGCAGTGGAGCGTAATGCGATCGCTCATGCCCGCAGGTAGAGTCAGCTCCTGACCAATGTTGAGGCTTCTAAACCCCCAAATGGCCTGTTTGAAAGCCTCTACGCTCTGAGTAGACAGCCCTGGCAGCACCCGCATCGCGCGCTGATCCCCGTTGACGCAGATCCAGTAGCGGCGCAGAGGGTCAATTCCCTTCAGCCAGGGAGATTCGTCATCGAGGCGGTAGCGGGGTGACAAAGACAGCTCAGAGAACATGGCTTTACCCGAGGGTGGTAAGCGACACCTTATAGCATCGTGTAACCACCTAAGTTTTCTCAATGTGGTGAAACAAAAGTATAAAAAACTGATAGGAGACGTTACGTTTGCTAATGAGACGGGGCGGCTCAATCGGTAAACTCGCGGCTGGGGGCTACCGCCAGATCGGGCAGCAGGGCCGGTAAAATCAGGGCCTGGGCCAGGGGCATTTGCCCATAGGTAAAGCCGTAGGGGGTTTGGCCCAGGTAGGGCCGCAGCTGCTCTAGGGCGTAGGGGCTGCCGTAGACAATCACGCCCTGGAGCCAGTCGGCCTCGCGCAGTGCAGCGAGCCAGGACGTGGCCAGGTCCATCAGCGCCGCCGAACCACGAAAAGGGTTGCCCCGCACAAAGATCTGCACCAGGCTAGGCCGCAGACTATCTCTTTGGGGCCGCTGGATGCACCCCTGCGTATCGATCAGTTTGAGCTGGTAGTGATGGCCCTGGGGCCAGGCGATCGCCGCCGCCGTGCGGTCTAAAAAGCGACAGCCAACCAGGTCGTCAATCAGCACCAGATTGTCACCAGGGGTATCAGCGGTGCAGGGAGTCACCTGCCCCTGCACCGTCATGGAGGCGGTGAGCATGTCGGCGGCGAGGCGGCGAGTGGCGGGCTGGGCCAGGGCACTGAGCTGCACCGGGGGTGGCGGCAGGTGTTCCCAGGCGTGGCCTGCGCCATCGGGCAGCAGGGCGGGAGCCGCCTTTTGCTTGGCTCGCCACAGGCGCTCAACGCTGGCCAAAATGCGCTCTGGGGTGAGGCGGCCCCGGTGTACCGCTTCGACCACGGCGGCGATTACCCCCTCCGGGTCGCCCGGCATCAGCAGTACATCGGCCCCGGCTTCGACCGCCAGCACCGCCGCCTCGTAGGGGCCGTAGGCATTGGCGATCGCCCCCATGATCAGGGCATCGGTGACAATCAACCCGTCAAAGCCCATCTGCTGACGCAGCAGCCCGGTGAGAATAGGGGCCGACAGGGTAGCCGGGTGACGGGCATCGAGGGCGGGAATGCGCAGGTGGGCGGTGATGATGGCGTCTGCCCCGGCGGCGATCGCCCGCTCAAACGGCACCAGTTCTAAACTGTGGAGGCGATCGCGATCGTGGGGCAGCACCGGCAGCTCCAGGTGCGAGTCGATCGCCGTATCGCCGTGGCCGGGAAAGTGCTTGGCGGCACTCAGCACCGGCTGGGTCTGTACGCCGCGCAGAAAGGCCTGGGTGAGGGCACAGACCCGCTCCAGGTCATCCCCAAAGGCCCGCACGTTGATCACCGGGTTGTCGGGATTGTTGTTGATGTCGACCGTGGGCACCAGCACCCAGTTGAGACCAATTGCCAGGGCCTCAGCGGCGGTGGCAGCCCCAAACGCCTCGGCGTAGGCCAGGGCGGTTTCAAGATCGCGGTTGGCTACCGCCGACAGCGCCATCGGCGGCGGAAACCAGGTCGCCCCGCTAAACCGCTGGCCGACGCCCTCTTCCACATCGGCGGCGATCAGCAGCGGCACGCGCGCCTGCCCTTGCAGAGTTTGGGTTTTGAAGCCCACCTCGGCGGCGCTGCCCCCCAGCAAAATGACGCCGCCCACCCCCAGTTCTTCGACGTAGCGGGTGAGGGTAGCCTGGTCGGCTTCCCAGGCGGGGTAGCGAATTTCGTGGTCAAACAGGTGGCCCGAGGCCCGTACCACCACCATTTGGGCCACCTGCTCCGCCAGCGAAAGGCCGTCAGGAGCGGGGAGCCGGGCGGTCGCGATCGCCTGACTCACTCTTCTTCCTCGGTCGGGCTCGTGATGGCAGCGGGGTCACCGTTTTCCAGCTCAGCGTCGGGCTCGTCAGACAGGCCTTTTTCGGCCCGCTCCTGGCTGAGCTGGTTGATCAGCGACAGCACGCGGGTACCGCGCTCCACGCCCAGGTCTTCTCTGAAGATAATTTCGGGGGTGCGCCGCAGCCGCAGCCGCTGGCCCAGCTCGTGGCGCACATAGCCGGTGGCAGCCTTGAGCCCCTCCATGGTTTCGGCTTTGGCCTCGTCGGTGCCGTAGATGCTGACAAACACCTTGGCGTGCTGCAGGTCACCCGAAACGTCAACATCGGTGACGCTCACCATACCCGCCCCCACCCGGTCGTCTTTGATGTCTAGCATCACCATCTGGCTGATTTCGCGTTTAATCAGCGAAGCCACCCGCTCGACGCGACGATTGTTGGCCATCGGCCTGAACTCCTGAACGTAAGGGCATTAACCCAGGCCCAGCATGGCCCGTAGGGTAAAGGTGAGAAACAGAAAACCAGCGACCAGAGCGCCAATCAGCGCGATCGCCGTAGAGGGACGCTGCAACAGCGGCACCAGGGGCTGAGCGGCGTTAAAAAACACGCCCAGCGTAAACGAAATGAAGTAGCGAGGATAGCGCGAAACGTTATCAAAAAAGTCTTTCATGACGGCAGGTCGGGGGGTAGAGGCCAGGGCTGGGACCAGTGCGCATGAGGCCGCAGCGCCCGATTCCTAGGTTTCTTTCGTCTTACATCCTAACCCACGACAAAACGCCGAAGTAAACCGTCGGGCAATCCGCCTGGCAGACTTAGCAGACAACCAGACGTTGCGGCTGAGCTGAGCTTTGCTATAGTTGGGGCATTCTTTTTAAAGAGTACATTTGATCTTGAACGTTTTTGGGGCGGTTTTGTGACGGCGGCACTCTCGGCTTCTACCTCTCTCTACCCGCGCCCGTTTCTCAAGTGGGCCGGGGGTAAGGGGCGTTTGCTCAGCCAGTACGAGCCGTTTTTGCCCCAGCGCATTGACACCTACTACGAACCATTTTTGGGCGGGGGGGCGGTGTTTTTTCACCTGGCGGGGCGGGCCAAGCGGGCGGTGCTGGGCGACATTAACCCCGAGCTAGTGAATGTTTACTGCTGCGTGCGCGACCAGGTCGAAACCCTGATTCGCCACCTGTGGGATCATCAGCGTCGCCACAGCCCCAACTACTACTATGAGGTGCGCCAGCGGCAAAATTTGCGATCGCCCGTTGAGCGCGCCGCCCGGCTGATTTACCTCAACAAAACTTGCTACAACGGCCTCTACCGCGAAAATTCCCAGGGCCACTTCAACGTGCCGGTGGGCAAATACAAAAACCCGGCCATCTGCGACCCGCTGCTGCTGCGGGCGGCCTCGGCGGCGCTGCAAATGGCCGAGATTCAAACCTTTTCCTTTGAGACGCTGCTAGAGCGATCGCTCACCCGCCGCGATTTTGTCTACTTTGATCCGCCCTACCACCCAATTAGCACCACCAGCAGCTTTACAAGCTACAGCCGCTACGGCTTTACCGCCGCCGACCAGGAACGGCTGGCGGCGGTGTTTCGCACCCTGGCGACCCAGGGGCAGCGGGTGATGCTGTCTAACTCCGACTGCGAGTTTATTCGCCAGCTGTACCAGGGGTTTACGATGCACCCCATGCTGGCGGCACGGGCGATTAACTCCCGCGCCGGGTGCCGCGGCAAAATTGGTGAACTCTTGATTACCGGCTGACCTAGCCGGGGATGGATGTGCTCGCTTTAGCAGATAGGTTAAGTATTAGAAAGATATAACCCCATCTGACCCAGAGGCGAGCCCGTGACGACGACCCCACCCCCCAACACCGAAGCCAAAGACCAGACCCGCGAAACTTTTCAGGCGGTGACTCAGGTGATGCAGGCTGTCGTCACCGTGCTGGACAACGTTACCGCCAGCACCGGCAACGCCATGCTGTCGAGGCTTCAGCCCTTTCTAGAACCAATGACGGCCACCGTCGGCAGCGTGGTCGGCCCGATCGCCGACCTGCCCCTGCTGCGGTACGCCACCGCCGTCCCAGGGGTGCGGGTGCTGCTGGCGGCGCTGGGCCAGGTGAATGTCACCGAGGTGCGATCGCAGGTGGATGAGCTGCGATCGCAGTACCCGCTCGAAGACAAGCGCGCCCTGGCCCAGCGAGTGATGGCCGAAACCGCCCTCAAAGCCGCAGGCGTGGGCCTGGCCACCAACTTTGCGCCCCCGGTCGCCTTTGCCCTCACCCTGGTCGACATTGGCGCGGTCGCCGCGCTCCAGGCCAGCATGATCTACCGCATTGCCACTATCTACGGCTATTCGCCCACCGACAACGATCGCCGGGGCGAAGTGCTGGCCATCTGGCTGCTGTCATCGACCACCGCTGGCATGGTCAAGTCGGGGCTGAGCATTGCCGAAGTCATTCCTGGCCTGGGGGCTGTGCTGGGCATCGCCACCGACGCGTCGCTAATCTACAGCGTGGGCTACTTTGCCTGCCGCTACTACGAAACCAAGCGATCGGCCCCTACCGAAATTGTGGTGTAAGACGAGGTCTACGTTGAGAAATCCTTGATTCACAACAGGGATCCCGTAGGGGCATTGCAATGCAATGCCCCTACAAACTAGGTGTAACCCAATAGGATCTGCTCTAAAAATAGCCGTTCCCTTCGACTCCGCTCAGGGAACGGCTATCGGCATAGACGATTGGTGTAAATCGAAGGTTTAAGGTGTTAGATGCACAACGTTACCGTGCATCTGGCACCTTAAACCAGCAGCTCGAACAGTCCGTCATCGATTTCGTAACCCAGCATCTGGGTCATAAACTTGAGTCGGGTGTAGTTGGTAATGTTTTGGGAGCGCAGCCAGGCGGCGATGACAAAGATCTTGGCCATCATAAAAATTTCTAGCGCCTCGGGGTTGTAGCGGATGCCTTCGGTAGGGCTGAACTGGTGGGGCACCAGCATAGCGGCGTAGCGCCCTAGTTCACCCGCTTCCCAGTCCAGCACCAGGGGCAGCCAGGGATAGCAGGTATCCAGGCGAATAAACCACAGCCGTACCTCCGGCAGTTCCGACAGTTCCCTGGGGTCAGCAGGGTCGCGGCTGATGTCGATCTCAAAGCGCAGACCGAGGTCCCCGTGGGGCAGTTTGCCCTCCGCTAGCAGGGGCTCAATCACCTCCTGCGCCGGAGCCAAATCTAGCGTTTGAAAGTGGGACTCGTGCAGAGTAATCGTATGGGCCATGGGGCAATAATCGCTCGATGACAGGCGCTAGTGCCTATTGTCGCAGAGGCCGTGCCATCATAGATAACGCTTTGGGCGGTGTCTCTGTGGCAGCCTGCCTAAAGGTCTGTTGTTGTAGCGTTTCTGGCGGCCCCATGTCTGATTCTCCCCTGCGCGTGTGCATTATCTTGGGCACCCGCCCCGAGGCCATTAAGCTAGCTCCGGTCATTCGCACGTTTCAGCGCGACCCGGCGATCGCAACCCAGGTTGTACTCACCGGCCAGCACCGTGAAATGGTGGACCAGGTGATGGCCCTGTTTGATCTCAAAGCCGACGCCGATCTGGCCATCATGCAGCCGCAGCAAACCCTCACCGATATCACCTGCCGCAGCCTGCAGGGGCTAGAGGCCCACTTTCAGGCCCAGCGACCCGACTTAGTCATTGTGCAGGGCGATACCACCACCGCTTTTGCCGCCGCCCTGGCCGCCTTTTACCAAAAAATTCCGGTGGGCCATGTCGAAGCCGGTCTGCGCACCGACAACATCTACAGCCCCTACCCCGAGGAGGCCAACCGGCGGCTGATTTCTCAGCTGACAACGCTGCACTTTGCCCCGACGACCAAGGCTGTGAGGCATCTCAAAGCGGCGGGTGTCGTTGGCGAAATTCACCACACCGGCAATACCGTCATCGATGCGCTGCTAACGGTGGCCGATCAAAACCCCGACTGCCCCATTGACGGCCTCGACTGGAATCAGTATCGTGTGCTGCTGGCCACAGTTCATCGGCGCGAAAACTGGGGCGACCCCCTAAACGACATTGCGGCTGGGTTTCTCACCGTGCTTAACGCTCAGCCCGATACCGCCCTGCTGCTGCCCCTGCACCGCAACCCAATCGTGCGCGACCCGCTGACCAGGCTGCTGGGCGACCACCCTCGGGTATTTTTGTGTGAACCGCTTGACTACCGCCGGTTGGTCGGGGCCATGAGCCGCTGCCACCTGCTGCTGACCGATTCGGGCGGCCTGCAGGAAGAGGCTCCCGGCCTGGGCAAGCCCGTGCTCGTGCTGCGCGACACGACCGAACGCCCCGAAGCCATAGAATCGGGCACAGCGCGGCTCATCGGCACCCGTGCCGAGGCCATTAGCCGCCACGCCCTGGAGCTGCTGACCGACGAGGCCGCCTACGGAGCGATGGCCCGAGCCGTCAACCCCTTTGGCGACGGCCACGCCGCCGATCGCATTTTGGCCATTGTCAAAGCGCACTGCCTGGGGCCAGTGGCGGTTTAGCCCAGAGCTGCGGTTGCGGGACGGATACTCGTTCCGAATCGGGTCTGAACGCTGCGCGAATCGCCTGGCGAACTGCCCCTGCCTCAAACCTGTCGTCTCAAACAAATGTCATGAAAGCTTAATAACCGGACCGCCGCTACAGCCAATTCTCAGATTGTTGCCAAAGCTAATTTGCGTTTTTATACCAGCTAACCGCCGCATCTGAGGCAAGACAATGACCACGGCAGAGGGTTTTGCCTCAGGCCAGGCTTTAGTCTTTGTGACAAGCATCACAGTGTTGCTTCCGCAGAATCACGGTGTTAGGTTAGCAAATCTCACACTTCACCAAAACTTGATACAGCTACATTAGAACTTAAACCGCTGGTCATCTACCCAGAGTTATGCCTTCTCCCCCGCCATCAGAAACACAGCAGTTTAACCGCGACGTGCAGTTTTTGCTCAAGCCCAACAATCCGCATGCGCGATCGCTGCTGGCGTTTATCAAGCGCACCATTCATCAGTTTGGGCTCGAGGTCTACATCACCGAGATTGATATTTTCGTTGAGGCCTACCTGCGGGGAGTCAGGTACACCCAGCAAAATCAGGAGCACATTCTTCAGCCCAAAGCGTGGATGCGGCGCACCGCCTACAACATTATTCGCGAGTGCAAGCGCGATCGCCTCCGCTACTCAGCCGCCGCCTTTGACGAACTGATGGACCAGGGGCCTGCCGAGGCCGAAGGCCCAGCCCTCGGCACAGTAGATGATGAAGCGATTGGCAAGGCCATCGACGCGGTGCTGCAAGCCCTAGAAGCGCTCTCACCAGGCGATCGCGACCTGATTCAGTGGAAGGTGGTAGAAGGCCTAACCTGGCATCAGGTGCAGGCCCGCCTCGTCGGCACAGGCGGCGACCGCGTTTCTCAGGCCACCCTGCGCAAGCGAGGCCAGCGCGCTCTGGAGCGGCTGCGACGGGCCTACCATATTTTCAGTGGCGAACCTGGCTCTCCTGGCCTGATTGAAGCTCTGTCCGATCATCTCGATTCAGACCATTACAGTGCCGATCAGGCCGATTCATCCGATTCAGATTCCTCCAGTTCCATGGAGTAGCGCCATACTGGGACCAAGAACCACGCTATTAACCCTCGGCCGCAGTGCGTCTTCCCAAAAACAACCTCTGAGCTAAACCCGTCAAATCAGCTATGACGAATGGCTGAACCGCTACTGTTAGTCAGGCGGACAGAGGAGCCCGCAGGGGAATACTAAATTCCATCTGGGGAGTAAACTTGACTGAGGCCCTAGAGTGGATCCTTCAGCACCGAATCATTAGACATCGTTTGAGTTTGGCCGCAGGGGTGCCCACGGCGGTTCATGCCCGCCCGATCGCCATTTAAACGCTATCTAAACACCGTCTAAACTGGGTGAAACGCTTAACGTTCATGGCCAATACCGCTAGCTCGTCTGATGCCCTATCTCCGGTTCGCGCTGGAGACAATAGTCAACCTGAGCAAAGCACCCCAGGGCAAACCTTTACGCTCACCTTCTGGGGAGTGCGCGGCAACATTCCGGCCCCAGGTGCAGATACGGTCCGCTACGGCGGCAACACGGCCTGCGTAGAAGTCTTAGTGGGCGGCCAGCGGCTTATTTTTGACGGCGGCAGCGGGCTGCGGGTGCTGGGCTGCCACCTCATGCAGCAAGAACAGCCCGTCGAGGCCCACCTATTTTTTACCCACACCCACTGGGACCGCATTCAGGGCTTTCCGTTTTTTGCGCCCGCCTTTGTGCCGACGACCCAGCTCAATATCTACGGTGCCCCCGCCCTCAACGGAGCCTCCATTAAGCAGCGCCTGATGGAGCAAATGCTGCGGCCCAACTTCTTCAAGCCCCTGCAAACCATGTCGGCCAGCATGACGTTTCACAATATCGCCGCCGGAGACTCCATTTCTCTGGGCGATGTGGTAGTCGAAACCTGGAGCCTCAATCGCCACACCAGCGCCCTGGGTTATCGGGTTAGCTGGCAAGACCGAGTGCTGGTCTACGCCACCGACACCGACCCCACCCAAACTAGCCTCGATCCCAACCTGCTGATGCTGGCCAGCGGGGCAGATGTGCTGATCTTTGACGGTACCTACGCCGATGCGGCCTACTCAGACCCCAATGGCTCGGGGCTAGCGCCGTGGCACTTGGGCATTGAAGCAGCTCAGGCCAGCCAGACCAAGCAGCTGGTGTTGTTCCACCACAACCCCTGCCACAGCGACGACCAGCTCGATCAGCTCGAGCGCCAGGTGCAGACCAGCTTTGCCCCTACCCGTTTGGCCCGCGAAGGCATGACCCTAGAACTTTAATTTTTCAACTGGGTTTTGAATAACTTGGGTTCAGGGTTGATGGTGTGCGGTTCAAGGCCGGTCGCGAACCTGAAACCTTGACCCCTAAACCTTCACTAACCTGTTGCCTTTGGCTTGGCAGGCTGTTAGGTGGGCTGAAGCAGGTCTCCGCGCACCCAGCCGGTGGTGCCTTCGTAGATCACCTGGTACCAGATAAAGCCATCCTCTGGGTTGCCCACCCGATCTAGCACATCGACTACGGCGCGGCGGGGGGCGGTGCCCACAATGGTACTGCCCAGGCGGGGGCCCGATCGCAGCCGAGCGGCTTCAGCCGAGAGCACCAGGGCCGGGGTGCCAGGGGCAAAGCTGTTGCCGCGAAAGTTGCTGCTGCCGGGCGGTACCCCAACCACGGTGTTAAAACCGGGCTCTTGCAGCACAACACGGCCGTTGGCGGCGACAACTTCTAGCTCGGTTTCGTTCTGCACGTTAATGCGGGCAAAGCGCCTGGCCTCACCACCCGTGGTGGCGTAAACCGTTTGATCGCGCGTGCTGGGCACCAGCTGGACGGGGACGCCCCGCACCTCTACGACATCGGTAGTCTTGTTGTAGAGGTTCATAAACAGAGCGCTACCGCTGCGGTAAACGCGCACCGCCCTGGTCGCCGTTTCAAAATAGAGCACCGTTTCAACAATGTCTTCCTGCGCCAGCAGCGGGGTTTGCTCCCCTAGGTTGGCGGGCGTTGGGGTCGTCGAACCGGCAGCCAGAACTGGGGCGGCCAGCAGACTCAAAGCGGCAAGAGACAGGCAAACTCGTCGAGAAACCCGGTTCATAATTACAGCGACCTGAAGTGACTAGGGTGACGCGGGGGCAGGGCAGAATTGCCATTCCAGCACCCCAGCGTAACCTTACTGCAAAATTCTAAACCTGGGCACCTGTGGGTGCGGGCGGCCAGGCGAGGTCGCTAGACCAAGGGCACTGAGAGACTGTTGGGCCTGGCGGTTTCAGCCAGGGGCTGGCCCACCGCTGGATACAGCCGTACCCGCTGCGACGGCACCGTCACCCTAACCCGACGGCCCACCGCGATCGCGCTATCCAGGGGCAGCCGAGCATGGATTAGCTGCCCACCGGGCGTTTGCAGACAGTACTTGTACTCGCGGCCCAAAAACTGGCGATCGCGCACTACCGCCGCCCCCTCGGCATCTTCTGCCAGGGCAATGTCTTCCTGGCGCACCATCAGGTCGGCCTGGGCGGGCTGGGCTCCGGTGCTCGCGGCGGTAAAGCAGCCCACCTCGGTTTGCCAACCCTGGGGACTGGCCTGGGCGGGCAGAAAATTCGCCTGGGTGACAAACTCAGCCACAAAGCGCGACGCAGGCTGGCCGTAGACTACTTCTGGCACATCAATTTGCTCCAGGCGGCCCTGGTTCATCACGGCAACGCGATCGGCCAGGGCCAGAGCTTCTTCCTGGTCGTGGGTGACAAACACTCCTGAAGCCCCCACCTGGCGCAAAATATCGCGCACCTCCTGGCGCAGGTAGAGTCGCACCTGCACATCCAGGTTGCTGAAGGGCTCGTCGAGCAGAATAATGGCCGGGCGCGGGGCCAGGGCGCGGGCCAGGGCCACCCGCTGCTGCTGCCCCCCCGACAGCTCGTGGGGAAAGCGGTGCTTGAGCCCTTCGAGGCCGACCAGGGCGATCGCCGCCGCCGTGTGCTTAGCGATATCAGCCGAGGACAGCCCCTGCGCTACCTGTCGCCGGCCTTTTTCTCGCCGCCGCTGTAGACCAAAGGCCACATTTTTTTCGACCGTCAGGTGCGGAAACAGCGCATAGTCCTGGAACACGATACCCACGTCGCGGTGTTCTGGAGGCAACCAGGTAGAGCCACCCACCGGCTGACGGCCCAGGTAAAGCGTGCCGCGATCGGGGCGTTCAAAGCCAGCAATGAGTCGCAGCAAGGTCGTTTTGCCGCAGCCCGACGGACCCAGCAGCCCCAAAATTTCTCCTTCCCTCAAACTCAAGCTGACCTGGTCTACCGCCGGGGGCAGATTGGGGCTGTAGCCCTTGGTAACGGCATCGAGGCGAAGAATATTCGGTGGGGTCATAGCCAGTCAAAAAACAACGGGCGGCGGGGCCGCTAGCAGCAGGGCGGGGCGCTAGGGCAGGGGCACTATTGAAAATGTTGTTCATTAACTATACCGCTCTACTGTACCGCTCCTTGAGCGATCGCAGGCTTACCGCAGATCGAAAGGGTCGCCGCTACTGGGGCGATTAAGAGGTAGGGATTTTATTAAATCCACGTTTTGTAGGCTAGGCATTCTGCCTGACCGTGGACAGCCGAGACGGCTATCCCACCTTATTAAATTTCTGATTCTAAGTGAGGGTCTAAACAGGCAAGCTAAGCCATTTGCAGCGCGGTAGTAATCGTCCAGGCATCGACCAGCAGCAGCAGCAGGGTAAACCCCAGCAAAATAAAGTACATCCAGGGCTGAGCCAGGGGCTTTACATCTTGAGTATCGATGCCGGTATAGGTTTCGACCAGCCTGACCAGCTGGGCAAACCCGGCCACCCGCATGGGCAGCAGATAGGCCTGCTGATTCGCTCCGACGAAGTAATACACAATGCCTCCCTGACCGGTCGAGCGGGGCTTCAGGGCCTGGGCCTCGCTCCAGGGCAGCTGCCAGCCGCCGCGAAACAGCCAGCGAATCCAGGCCGGGTAGGTGACTTGAATGCCCTGGTCATCGACCTCGACCCGCTGGCCGAGTGCGCCATAGAGGCCAAGACCACCCAGAACAATGCCTGCGGTCATGAGTTGGGGAGAGATGCCCGCCTCAGTCACCTGGGCTAAAAACGGCAGCGGCCCCATCAGAGCCAGATACAGCAGCAGCAGCGTCAGGCGAATGAGCGGCGAAATATTAAAGCTCTGGCGATCGCTGGAAGCCGAAGCAGCCGGGGCTAAAGGCGAAGACTCAACCATTACGAGTACGGTGACAAGCTGGGATCAAAATAGTGCGATCAACGTTCAGGGGAAGCGGGCCTCTCGCAGAGCATCAGCGCCGCGCGTTCCAAGGCTGACCAGTCCCCTGACTATGCTTCTAAGGTAAATACTTCTGCACAACCTGCCAACCCGACAGCCCAGCGGCAGCGAGCCCAAGCCCTAAACCGCTATTCAGCCCCACATGGAGCGGGCGCGCCCAGGGGCGCTCGGGGGCAATGCGGCTAGCGCTCCAGGCCGAAGCCAGCACCAGCGCCACCACCGATAGCCCAAACAGCAGATGGACAGAGTGGCCCAGACGGCCATACTCTCCCAGAGTGCCAATAATGCCAATGGCAAGCAGCACCAGCACCAGCGTCACGATCGCCGTGCCCAGTCCGATGTGCAGAGGCCGCACCCAGGCCGACCGCTTCTGCTTTCTAGATCGAGTGTAGTAGAGCACGCCACCCGTCATCGCCAGCAGCACATAGCCCGTGAGGGTAAGCCCCATCGACCAGGCGGCAATGCGCCACAACCATAAAAATGAAGGTAGGTTCACCGTTCCCCCTTAACTGTCACCGTCGGCACGGCCCTGGTGACATTGAGCAGGTGCATAACCTACCTTCAACCGCTGTGAAGGCTAAGCTGCTAAAGCCAGGGCGACTGCGCTATTTCTACAGTCTACTGACTCACAGCCCAATGGCAGCCCAATAGCTCTCTAGAACATCGAGCTGCCGGCAGGGGAGACAGCGATTTGCGGAGCAATCCGTTCCGGAATCGCAGGGGCTTGCTCTGCCAGGGGACTATCTAGCGGAGCACTGACTCGGCTGGCCTCAAGCTCCTCACTTGAGGCCGAGTCAAAACCCGCTGGCTCAGAGGCATCGACCTGCAGGCGATCGCAGGGAATGCTGTCTGACAAAATGGCGCTGGCCATCATGCCGGTGTGGATCTCTAGGAGTGCTTTTGGAACGGTTTCAAAAAGCAGCCGCTGCCCCGGAAAAACCACCCGCTCAAAGTACCAATCGGGCACATTTGTAATGCGAGCAACCTGGATCTTACTGGTGGCATTTACGTAGCAGCAGAGAATCTGGCTCTGGCCATCGGAGGGAAGGGGATCAAGGATTTGTGCCATTGATGCTTTACGGCAATACTGCAAGAATCACTGGGCAAAGCCTAACACTTCGCGATCCCCAGCTGTTGTAAAGGCGACTACCAACCCCTACAACGCCGTCACTATTCACAACAATCGGACACATTGCTTCAAGCTTTGCAACAGCTCCGACTTGAAGCTTTTTCTCAGCCGCACCTCGCCAGCATCGGCGCGAGGGGGTCTTCGAAGCCTTTGTTCTGCGACCAGGCTCAAAACTTAATTATATTTTTATACCATGCCCAGATACGTCTAAAGACATAGTCCAAAGTTTTGCTGCCGTTCTGGCTCTACACCTCGCGGCGGAGTGCAGAAGTTCACAAAGATCCTCAGTCTCCTTCAGCGTAATTCCAGAGCAAATTTACGTCTATTTATAGATGCGGCGGTTTGATGGCAGAGATTTGTGGTTTTACCCTATCTAAGCGATAGGACAGTGTTATCGTGAAGATATGTATCAAGCCTGATAAGCATGCCTTTCTTCACCGCTAGCCAGGCCCGTGTGCTTTACGTGCGGCTGCCCTGCAATCCCATCTTTCCCGTTGGGGTAGTCTACCTGGCTGATCATGTCCACAAGCTGTTCCCCGATGTAGAGCAGCGCATCTTTGATCTGGGGGCCGTTCCTCCCCTCGACTATGGGGCTGCCCTCGATCGCTGCATCGACGCCTTTCAGCCCACCCTGCTGGTATTTTCCTGGCGCGATATTCAAATTTTTGCCCCCGTGGGCGGTCGCGGCGGCAACCCGTTGCAAAACGCCTTTGAGTTTTTCTACGCCCGCAACCTGTTCTTAAAAGCCAGGGGTGCTTTGGGCGGTCTGCGCATGGCGACCACCTACCTGGCCGAACTCTGGCGCAACCAGGGCTTGATCAAGCGCGGTTTTAGGCGCGCCCGGCGCTACCACAAAGACGTGACCACCGTGGTTGGCGGCGGTGCCGTCAGCGTATTTTACGAGCAGCTGCACAACCGCCTGCCCAAGGGCACAATTATCTCCGTGGGCGAGGGGGAAATGCTGTTAGAGCGCATTCTGCGGGGCGAAGATTTTGCCGACCAGCGCTGCTACATTGCTGGAGAAACCACACCGCGCGATCGCCTAATTCACGAGGAGCCCACCCCGCTGGAAAAAACCGCCTGCAACTACGACTACATTGAGGCGATCTGGCCCGAGTTTGACTACTACCTGCAAGACCAGGACTTCTACATTGGCGTGCAGACCAAGCGCGGCTGCCCCCACAACTGCTGCTACTGCGTCTACACAGTGGTGGAGGGCAAACAGGTGCGCATCAACCCCGCCGACGAGGTGGTGGCCGAAATGCAGCAGCTCTACAAGCGGGGCGTGCGCAACTTCTGGTTTACCGATGCCCAGTTCATTCCGGCCCGCCGCTTCATGCAGGATGCCGAAGAGCTGCTGCAAAAAATTCTTGACGCTGGCATGACCGATATTCACTGGGCGGCCTACATTCGTGCCGACAACCTGACGCCCAAGCTAGCTCAGCTGATGGCCGACACCGGCATGAACTACTTTGAAATTGGCATTACTAGCGGCTCCCAGGAGCTGGTGCGCAAAATGCGGATGGGCTACAACCTGCGCACGGTGCTGCAAAACTGCAAAGACCTCAAAGCCGCCGGGTTTAACGACCTGGTGTCGGTCAACTACTCCTTTAATGTGATTGACGAGCGGCCCGAAACCATTCGCCAGACCCTCGCTTACCACCGGGCGCTGGAGGAGGTGTTTGGCCGCGACAAGGTGGAACCCGCCATTTTCTTCATTGGCCTGCAGCCCCACACTCACCTAGAAGAGTACGCCTTCGACAAAAACATTCTCAAGCGCGACTACAACCCCCTCGATATTCATCTGCCCTGGGTGTCAAAGAAGCTGCTGTGGAACCCGGAGCCGCTGGGGTCGTTTTTTGGGGAAGTCTGCCTGGAAGCCTGGCAGCGCAACCCCGATGACTTTGGCCGCGAGGTGATGGATATTCTCGAAGAACGTTTGGGTCGTGCGCCTTTAGAAGAGGCCTTGAGCGCCCCCATTCAGGCTGACCGCCGCCCCGTGGCTGCGTTATCATCCTGATCACCGGGGCTACCGTTAAATAAAAACTATAGGGGATTGCAATGCTGGAGGGGTCGATACTAAAGCAGCTGGTAGATGGTCGAGCTGAACCAGATACCACGCCGCTCAATTATGGCGTGTACTACAAAAACACTCTCGTTGCCCTCTGTCACGCCCTGGAAGACTGCATTTTGACATCGGGTTCAGCCCCCCTGGTGGTTACGGCCTTTCAGCGGGGCAAGTGGTATCTAGAAGAAGCCGATCGCTACAGCGCGATCGCCGACCAGGCTCAGCAGATCGTGATTATGGCCGCCCCAGAGGCGGGCTTTCACGACCACCCCACCAGCCAGCGCGAGAATGTCGCCCTGGTGGATCTGGCCAGCGATGACCCCGTGGCCGAAGAGTGGCACCTGATGATTCTCTCGCCTGACTACACCGCCATGGTGCTGTGTCAGGAGCTGTCGGCGGCCGACTACGGCCCAGGCGGGGTGCCGGAGCACGACCTGGAGCGCAAATTCTACGGCTTTTGGACCTTTGACGCGGCCCTGGTCAGACAGACGGTCGAGCTTGCCATTGCCCATATTGGCCACTACGACACGGCCCTGCAGGCGCAGCTGACCGACCACCTGGCTCTGCTCAAGCAGCAAAACCCCGCCCTCCAGGGCGACGAATCTACTGCCGTCAGCCACACCGTTAGCCAGGTGGTGCACTACCTGCAAAATAGCCGCAACGACCTCAAGGGCAACCTCGCCTTTAGCCTGGTCGAAGACCTGGAGCAAAATCTGGTGTCCAACGAGCTGCAGGCCTTTTTGCGGATGGCCCAGCTGGTTGACCTCAGCGACCCGGTCAACCCCCTGGCCGCCAGCGAAGTGGTGTCACTTTTAGAAATGATGGGTCAGCTGCTCGATCTGCCCGCCTGGCAGCTGCAGCGGCTGCGTCTGGCCGGGATGCTGCACCGCATCGCCCCGGCCCCCGACCTGGCTACCCCCTCTAACGATGGGCCGAGCTGTCCGCTGATTCCGGAGGTGCAGGCCCTGCGGCTGATGCCCCGGCTGCGGGCGGTGGCCGCCATTATTGCCCACCAGGGCGAGCGCTGGGACGGCAGCGGCTACCCGGCAGGCTTAGCCGGAGATGCGGTGCCGCTAGAATCGCGCATGCTTAGCCTGGTGGCCGAATTCCAGCGCCGAGTGGCCGCAGCCCGCCACGGCCAAGACGCTGACGCTGACAATATGACCGTGTTGGGTGAGGTCTTGAGCACCTGCCAGGCCGAAGCCGGAGAGCAATGGGATCCAAAACTGGTCGAAATACTGGGGCTGATGGTAATGGGCCTGCAGCAGGGCATGAGCTTGCCCACGATACCGACTAAAATTACCCTGGGATCGGGGCTGTTAAACCCTGATGTCGCTGACCAAACATCGGTCTTTCCCACCTCCTCTGAACTGCTGCCTCGATAGCCTCTTTTGTAACCGCGACCCCTGTAACCGTGACCCCTGTGCCTAGCGACTCTGTAGATATTGCCGCCCTGCGATCGGGCCAGCTCCGTCACCTGGCCGGGGCCAATCTAGAAGACGAAGACCTCTCTGGCGCTGATTTGGCGGGCGTCCAGCTGGCCGGGGCCAGCCTGGTCGGCACCGACCTGAGCCGCGCCTCCCTCGCCAAGGCTCACCTGGAAGGCGCGAACCTGATGGGGGCGAGCCTGGTGGGTACCGACCTGCGGGCCAACCTGTGGGGAGCCAATCTGATGCAGTGCGACCTCACCGGAGCCGACCTGCGCGGCGCTAACCTGCGTGGCGCTAACTTGATGGGAGCTCGCCTGGCTGGGGTGAGCCTGGCCGGGGCATTCTTAAGCGGCTGCAACCTGATGGGGGTAAACCTGCAGGGGGTTGATCTGCGCGGTGCCGACCTGCGGGGGGCTAACCTCAGCGATACTAACCTCAAGGGAGCCGATCTCTCTCAGACCGACCTGCAGGGGGCGCGGCTAGACAACGCCAATTTAGAAGAAGCCGACCTGCGCCAGGCTAACCTGTCGGGAGCAACGCTGGGCGGGGCCAACCTGCTCTGCGCCGACCTCACGGGTACCCAGTTCGATGGCGTCAGCCTCAGCGGAGCCTGCCTGATTGGCACCCGCTTAGACAAGTAGGTTGCGGGCTGGAGCAGCGATCGGGGTAGCTACCCAGTTAGACTGGTATCGTCGCTATCGAATCTCCATTGCCCTAAAACCTCCGCTGTGCCCATGATCTCTAGCTTTGGCATTCGGGTTGCGATCGCCCTACCCGCAGGGGCAGCCGTGCTTGCGATCGCGGTCGCCTGCCAGCCAGTGTCCTCCTCAAACAGCGGTGCGAGCGAAAAAATTGCCTTTGACCTCAGCACGTTCGATGAAAACGGCCTCTACGGTCCGCCCAACGGCAAGCGATCGCTCGACTATGAATTCTGCATTCCCGTGGGCGACGCCTACGCCCAGGCCGTAGGTGCGATTGACCCTTCGGTGCAGCTATTTCCCCAGAGTCGGGGCCGGATTGACTGCGGTGAGGGTGAGGTATTGGCAATCGGCAACACCAATCAGGCCGACTACGACACCATTTTGATCGAGTTGGCCAACCTCGACTACATCGAGCGCATTCAGCCAGTGGACTGGGAGTAGTCGTCAACCAGGAAAAAGCCCAGCATCGAGCTGGTTTGACCTCAACCGAGCCGGAAGAAGCGGCGGGAGCGCCGATCTAGCCGTCCCAGCAGAATCAGGGCCAGACAAAGGAGGCCAAAGACCGCTAAAATCGCCGCTGAGTTGACCAGCACGCGGGGGTAGCCCAGGGCAATAACATCGATGAACGGGTAGGGATAGCGGCCTCGAATCGCGCCCAGACCCAGGGCGTAGACGGCGTAGCCCAGGGGATAGGCCATCCAGCGAGCGATCGCGGTAGGGTGCAGAGCCTGCTTGGGTACGGCCCACCACCAGTAGACCCAAAACAGCGGCGGCATGACGTAGTGCAGCAGCACATCGGCGAGCCACTGCAGCCCCTGGGGCTCCCAAATGTGGCGCAAGATTAAAAAATAAACGCTGCCCACCACGATAATGCTGGCGGTGATGGCTGTGACCACGCCCGGTCGGCGAAAGAATGCCAGCCAGGCGGGAGCGGTCGAGTCGGGGAGCGCCCCGGCGGTGAGCGCGATCGCCACCAGTCCGTTCGTCAAAATGGTGAAATAGCTGAAGTAGGCCACAACGCCGCCCAGTACGCCGTTGCCGTTGGCTATGCCCAGCTGCACCGAGAGGTAAAACTGCGCCGCCAGCGCCAACCAGCCGACTGAAGCTGAGAGGGCGGCAAACCGCTTGAGGCCAGAGGAGTGCGTCATAGTCAGTATCAAAAAGCCAATATCAAAACGTCAGTATCAAAACGCTGGATAACGAGAGTTAATCTTAGCGGCAGGTACGGGTAGCCCATCGGTCTTTTCTAACGCTAACTATAGCATTCGGCGGAATTTGGCCCAAAATACTCTTACAGGCGCAGACAGGGGCGATCGCAGCCGCCGCCGTTTCTCCTTCTTCCCCGAGTCATCCCTGGAGTTCTGAAGGTTTACATTGTTTAATTTCTAAACAGCCCGCTGGCATCGGAGGAGTTACGGGTCTCGTAGGGCCATACACTAAGAAGAATTAGTCAGCGCAGCCGTGGTGCTGCGGGTGTTTTGGGGTTTCAAGCGTGAGGTCAATGAAGTTTCGCTCCTTTATTCGTCCCCTCGCCATTGCCGCCGGGCTGGTGCTGGTGCTGGGTTTGGGCCTGCTGGGCCGTCTCACCCTCAATACCCCGCTGTACCTGATTGAGCGCGGCGGTCAGGCCCAGCCGCTGGCGCTGCAGTTTGTGCCCAAACAGGCCACGGTGGTGGCCTCGGTGCTGGTGCGCCCCGATCGCCTCGCCAGCCTTTGGGACTATTTGGCGGCTCCCCGCCTGCGCCAGCAGACGCACCGCGACCAAGAACTGATTGAGCAGGCGCTGTTGGCCAACACCGGCCTCAGCTACAGCCGCGACATTCAGCCCTGGCTGGGAGAAGAGGTAACCGCCGCCCTGGTCACCCCCGATCTCGATCAGGATGCCACCAACGGCACGACCCCCGGCTACCTGGTGGCGCTGGCCTGTAACGACAGCGCCGCTGCCCAGGCGGCCCTGGAGCTGTACTGGCAAAACCGCGCGATCGCAGGCGACGCCCTCACCTTTGAAGACTTTTCGGGCAACCGCCTGATCTATGCCCAGCGAGGCGTACAGCGGTTTCCTGGCGAAGAAACGGCCCAGCTTGCTACCACCCTGGTAGCCAACCGCTATGTGCTGGCGGCCAACCATCCCGATGTGCTGCGTCAGGCGCTCACCGCCGCCCAGTCGAGCGATCTCAACCTTCAGGCCGATCGCCGCTACAAGATCGCCCTGAAAGAGCTGCCCCAGTCTCGGGTTGGGCTGCTGGCCCTCAACCTGCCCGCCGTCGATCGCTGGCTACACCCCGATCGAGACGCCACCGTGAGCCTGAACCAGCTAGAGGCCGCCGACGATGAAGTGGGCTGGGGGCTGATGTCGTGGCAGCTCACCCGCCAGGGGCTGGTGGGCCACACCGCCCTCCTCGCGGCCCAAGGGCACCGGCTGCATCCCCAGCGGGCGACAGCGCTCGATTGGCAGGCGATCGCGCCCTACCTGCCCGACTCGCTAGCGGTGACGGCGGTAGGCTCTGATTTAACGGCCCTGAGCCAGCGCCTAAAGCCGCTGCTGGCCCTGACGGCTCGGGCAGAGAACGCGACTACACCCCTGGCTCGCACTATGGATGGGGCTTTAGGTTCGGGAGCCGCCGACCTGTTGCAGCGCGGCGTTGATCGCGCCTACGGCGTGGGGCTAGCGGCCTTGGGCACGGCCTCCCCTGACTGGCTGATTATTGCCCCCCAAACCACGACTCTGGCCGAAACCCTGGAGCATTTGGACGAGCTGGCGCGGCAGCAGGGCTTGGGTACTGGAGCCCTCGACTTGAGGGGAACTCCGGCGATCGCCTGGACTCGTCTTACTCTCCCCCCAACCCGAGTTCCCCGGCCCTTGCAGGTGGTCGCCGAGGTGGCTGGGCTACGTGCCGAGGTCGACCAGTACGAGGTGCTGGCGGCGTCTCCCGCTACCCTCGATACCGTGCTTCACCCCGCCGACCAGCCCCGCCAGCAGCCAGCCTGGTGGCAGCAGGTGGCGCAGCTGCCTGGCCCCAGCAATGGCTATGTGCATATTGACTGGGCTCAGGTGCAGACGGCTTTGGTCGCACAGCTACCCCAGTGGCGGCTGTGGGGCACGGCAGCCCAACCAGCGCTCAAACATCTGCAAGAGATTACGCTGGTCAGCGGCGATCGCAGTGATGTCATGCAGACCGGCAGCATTTTGGTTCAGCTCAGCAACCAGTAACGGCTATGGTAGATTCGGCAGATTCGGTGATGAACGTTGTGCCCGGCAATTTTGATATTGCCGCCCTGCTGGCTACCCACCTGGCGGGTACCCCCCTCGACGAGGCCCAGATTCAGCTGCTGCTGGCGTGGGAACTGACTGACCCTCGCCGGGCCGCCGCCTGGGGCATTACCTCTGCCAATGGCACAGACAAACTGCAAGAGCGCCTGAACTGGCTGCACAGGCTGGTGCCCCACCACACAGCCTTGCCCCTGCCCCCAGCCCCAATAGACCAGTACCTGAGCCTGTACTGGCAGCTGTGGCTGCCCCTGGCGCTCACCCTCAAGCAGGCCCGCGACGAGCTCAATGCGCCGCTCATTCAGGGGGTGCTGGGCGGACAGGGCACCGGCAAAACCACTCTCACTCTGATTTTGCAGCACCTGCTGGGAGTAATGGGCTACCGGGCGGTGGGCCTCTCCATCGATGACATTTATAAGACCTACCGCGATCGCCAGCAGCTCATTCAGAGCGACCCCCGGCTGCGCTGGCGAGGACCACCGGGCACCCACGATATCGACCTGGGGCTTGCTACGCTGGCCCACATTCGTTCAGCCCAGGCGGGGGAAGCGGTAGCCCTGCCCCGCTTTGATAAATCTCTGCACGGTGGCGAAGGCGATCGCACCGACCCCGAATGGGTGCAAAATGTCGATATTCTGCTGTTTGAGGGCTGGTTTTTGGGAGCGCGCCCCATCGACCCCAGCTGTTTTGATCGGCCCCCCTCCCCCATCGTTACCGAGGCAGACCGTCAGTTTGCCCGCGATATGAACGCGCAGCTGGCCACCTACCTGCCCCTGTGGGACTGCCTCGATCGCCTGATGGTGCTCTGCCCGGCCGACTACCGCCTCAGCAAGCAGTGGCGCAAAGACGCCGAGCACCAGATGAAAGCCCAGGGCAAAGCGGGCATGAGCGATGCCACCATCGACGAATTTGTCGACTATTTTTGGCGAGCGCTGCATCCAGAGCTGTTTATCGCTCCGCTCAAGCAGGACGGCGAACACGTTAACCTGGTAGTAGAAATTGACCGCGATCGCACGCCCAGAGCGATTTATTCTCCGGCTTTAGCTATGGCTGAGGCGTAGAGATATGAGTTAGCTGTTAAGCAAGTTTTTAGTTTAGGATAGTGACTTTTATTATGAGCGCTAACGTTCAAGTTATTGAGCCTGCCGGTATTTTAGACAGCACTAAAGCCGAAGAGTTTCGTCAGTCAGTAGAAGACCTGCTGCAAAACGGAGCCGAAATTATTTTAGTCGACCTTAAAGATATTACGTTTATCGACAGCTCGGGCCTGGGCACGCTGGTTGTGCTGCTCAAAAAGATTCGAGGGCTAAACCGCACCCTTTGCATTTGCTCGATGAATGACCAGGTCAAGATGCTGTTTGAACTCACCAGCATGGATCGCGTCTTTGAAATTTACGAAAACCGACAGGCCTTTGAAGCAGCCAAGCTCCAAGTGTCTTAATTCGTTTTGAAGCATCACGCATGGTTGGCGTTTAGAGCGCCAGGCTGCGGGTTGCACAAATTACAACCATAGCCAAGCCTATGGTTTTGCTGCCACAGAACGCTAGTCGAGGCTGACCATCATCAGCGACATATCGTCGCTGGCAATTTCTCCCGCCTGACGCTTAATGACCGCATTGAGAATGTGGTCAACGCTTTTTTCGCGCTTGGCCAGGGCCAGCAGCTCGACAAAGGCGTCGAGGCCGAGGTACTTTTGATTGCTTTGCAGCACCTCGTAGAGGCCGTCGCTGAACAGGTAGAGGCTGCTGTTGGGGGGCAGCTGACAGCGCTGCCACTGGTACTTGGCGTCGGGCAGCATGCCCACGGGCATACCGGGGGTGCGCAGGCGGGTGGTCGTCACCTGCTGGTCGCCGTCGATCGACACCAGCACCGCCGGTGGATGACCCGCGCTGGCGTAGAGTAGCTGGCGATTGGCACAGTTGAGCACGCCGTACCAGATGGTGAAGTATTTTTGGTTCTGGTCGCTCATCTGAAAGGTTTCGTTGAGGGCTCGCAGCACCTTTTCGGGGCGGTAGAAACTCACGTCGGGCAGCGACTGCGATCGCAGCACATTCAGCACCGAGGTTGACAGCAGCGCCGACCCCAGCCCGTGCCCCGACACATCGAGCAGGTACACGACCAGGTAGTCGGGGTCGAGCCAGTAGTAGTCGTAGCAGTCGCCACCGAGCTGCTGAGAGGGCAAAAACCGCGACTGAATCGGCACCCGACCGGTTTGATCGTTGGGCAAGAGCGATCGCACGTAGCCCTCAGCCTCGGCCATTTCGGCCTCCATGCGCTGCTTTTGCTGGCGCAGATCCTGAGTCAGCTGGTAAATGCGCAACCCCGCCCGCACCCGCGCATTGAGCTCGTTGATATCGACCGGCTTTGAGAGTAAGTCGTCGGCCCCCATCTCCAACCCCTTGACCCGATCGGCGGTGCTGTAGCGGGCCGTCAGCAGCAGCAGCGAGGTAATTGAGAGCACCGGGTGGTGCTTGAGCGCCTGACAAATTGCCAGCCCGCCAATGTCGCCCGGAATATTCCAGTCGCAGATGATCACCCCCGGCTGCAGCTTTTCGGCCAGGGTTAGCCCCTCGGCTCCGCTGCGGGCCGTGGTCACGCTGTAGCCCTGCTGTTTGAGGGCGCTGACCAAAAACTGCTCCGTAGCGGCATCGTGCTCAATGATGAGGATGTCGATCATGCTGCGCTGTGGCTTGAGGGGTTAATCGTAAAACCGCCAGAGTATAGAGGGGGCAGATGGCGGCGGAAATCGACACGGGGTTTAATCACAACCCTGCGATCGCCGCTGAGCGGTATACACAGGTTTAGCGTAACCCTAAACCACGTTGTCAAGAAGCTTCATGAAGAACCTATGCAACTATGCAGCCTGACTACACGGCAGGAGTTCTGGTTGAACCTTACGGAGTACCTCTCAACAGGCCCAGGACGTGCCATCCATTCTGGCCTGACAACGGCTGGCCTGACGGCTAAGACATCAGCGCTGCCATGCCCCACCCAGCTAACAGACGGAGGACTGACCCCTTCTAGCTATGACCAACAACTGATGACGCCCCTGGTCAGCCAGGCAACTTTTTATGAAAGGTACAGTGAGCTACTGTGATCGCCGTGGGACTCTGTAAGCATAGTCAAGCCCGAACCGTTAGGTCGACCTTTATGGACACTCTGGTTATGGACGCTCCTGTAATGGATACGGTGGCTTGCTCGTTGCCCACGAGCTGCGTGGTACCCGTTTATAAATCGCCTAAAGACTATCAGGCCTACCGCATTAGCCCCGGCGACTCCAACCGTTTGGCCCTGGTGTTTGACCCCACCATTGCCGATATGTCGCTCACCTACTGCGTCGAAATTTTTGATGTCGGCGGCAAAACGCCCCCCAACCGCCACCAGGTCGCCGTCGAAATGTTCTTTGTGCTCAAGGGCGAGGGCCGCGCCACCTGCGACGGCAAAACGGTGGCTATTCAAGCGGGAGACAGCATTTTGGTGCCCCCCAACGGCGTCCACGTCGTTGAAAATACCGGCCCCTGTCGGCTCTATACCCTGTGCATTATGGTGCCCAACGAAGACTTTGCGGAGCTGATTCGCAGCGGCACTCCTGTCACGCTCGACGACGAAGACCTGGCCGTGCTGGGGCGGCACGACAGGCCCCAGCCCATATCTCTCGCCCAGTAGGGTGGGCAATGCCCACCTGTCTCCCACTACACAAATCATTGACCCTTGCCTACGCCCCATGCCCCCGGCCCCTACCCCGTTGCGCCCAAGCAAACGCTCAGGCTGAAATTAGCCTCTCCCCAGCTTGAGGGAACAGCCGCAGGGCAACACCCCGCCGCCGTATACCTTGACGCCGATGTGTATTACCCCGTGGGAGAGGGGCCGTTTCCAGTGCTGCTGATGCGGCAGCCCTACGGACGCGCGATCGCCTCAACGGTGGTCTATGCCCACCCCAGCTGGTACGCCAGCCACGGCTATATCGTGGTGATTCAGGACGTGCGGGGGCGGGGCAGCTCCGGCGGCGAGTTTGACCTGTTTCGCCATGAGGCTGCCGACGGCTACGCCACGGTGCGGTGGGCGGCGGCCCTGCCCCAGAGCAGCGGTGCGGTGGGCATGTACGGCTTTTCGTACCAGGGTATGACGCAGCTGTATGCGGCAGCGCAGAAACCGCCTGCCCTGAGGGCGATCGCCCCTGCGATGGTGGGCTACGACCTCTACGCCGACTGGGCCTACGAGAACGGTGCCCTGCCTTTGCAAATTGGCCTGGGCTGGGCAATTCAAATCGCCGCCGAAACCGCTCGTTTAGCGCAAGATGAAACGGCCTACCAGGCCCTACGCCAGGCGGCGATCGCCCTGCCACTGGGGGATGCTGTTCCCGCTCGGCCCCAGGTGTTCAAGACCTACGCCCCCGACTCGTTTTTTCACCAGTGGCTCGACCATCCCCAGCCCGATGACTACTGGCAAGCGCTGCAGCCCGATTTAACCGGGGTAGAGTTGCCGATGCTGCACATTGGCGGCTGGTACGACCCCTACCTGCGCGGCGACCTGCGCCTGTACCAGCAGATGGTGGCGCAGAGCCAGGCCCCCCAGGCTCTTTGGATTGGCCCCTGGGGACATTTGCCCTGGGGCCGCCGGGTGGGCGCTGTCGATTTTGGCCCTGAGGCCGATAGCCCGATAGATCATCTGCAAATTCGCTGGTTCGACCGTTTTCTCAAGGATCGGTCTGCCGAGACTGGCTCTGAACCATCGGTCCAGCTGTTTGTGATGGGAGCAAATCAGTGGCAGGGGCGCGATCGCTGGCCAACCGACTCAGGCCAATCCTTCTACCTCACCAGCACCGGCCTGGCCGGACTGCGCTGGGACGACGGCATGCTCACCCCCAATTTATTTCAGCCAGCAACCCAAACAAAAGGCCAGCCTCAGCCTCAAGATAGGCCTCAGCAAGACGTGATTGTACACGACCCCTGGCGACCAGTGCCCTCTTTGGGAGGTCACTGCGGCCTGCCCCCCGGCCCCTTCGATCGGGCAACCCTCGACAGCCGCACCGACGTTCTTACCTATACAACCGCAGCGCTGACGGAAGAACTGACGCTGCTTGGTACCCCCACCGCCCTGCTCTACTGCCACGCCGATGCCCCTAGCTTCGACCTCAGCGTGGTGCTGTCTGAGGTGTATGCCGATGGCCGAGTGATGAATCTCACCCAGGGCCACTGCCGAGTTGATCGCCCCGATCCGGCTCCCGCTCCCCAGGCCGTCATGCTGCCCCTACAGCCTACCGCCTGCGCCCTGGCTCCTGGTCATCGGCTGCGGCTGAGCGTGGCGGCGGCCTGCTTTCCGGCCTATGCGGTCAATGGCGGCACCGGGGCAGGCTATGGCGATCGCCCTCAAATGGAGCATCGCGTGATCACCCTCACGATCGCCCACGGCACCCCCTACCCCTCCTGCATCCAACTGCCGAGGGATGCACAGGCAGAGCGCGATCGCTAGATTTACAGATATCGCGATCGCCCAGCTAGCTCAGGCCCGACCTGGCGAAGGCGCTGCCTTAGCCAACCCCTCACTGAGGCAAACGCTGCGTTCAAAACGTAAAGAATAAAAAAAGTCGGCCCCCTAGGGAAGCCGACTCAGGTGATACTAAATATCTAACGTTGTTCTCTCAATTCGGAAGAAACCACCAAAAACTCAGCACTTTTGGCAGCGCTAGAGACTGGATAATTTTTCCGGTGGAGGGCTCTCATCTCCTCCGTTTCTCATTGTAACAACAAGTACAGATTTTCATTAACACAATCTCTACTAATTGTGTGTTGATTCGATAACTTAAGCTGATGAGCAAATGTACTCAGCAATTTCTCGGATTCTCGGCCAGAGTCCCGGATTTGCCCTGAAATCTTTTTGATGAATCTTTGGGACCGCGATACACCCCTGTTGGAATCAAGCATCGCGGCCAATAGCGCTATGGCTTAAACCAACTCCAGAGGCTGAGCCGCCTGGGTCTGCTCTACCCGACGCGGCTGCCCCCAGAGCACGGTTTCGTGCTTGTAGATCACCATGCCAGGGCGAGCGCCCTTGGGTTTGTAGACATGCCTGGGCTGGGTGTAGATCACGGGTACTTGATCGGCCTGGCGGGCGCGGCTGAAGTAGGCAGCCAGGTCGGCCACATAGTGCAGATCGCGATCGCTCGGTACGTCCCCCGCCCCCAGGCGCAGCAGCACATGGCTGCCCGGAATTTCTTGGGTGTGAAACCAGAGGTCATAGTCGGTAGCCACGGTGGAGATCAGCAGATCGTTTTGGCGGTTGTTGCGGCCCACCAGCACGGGCAAACCGTCGGGCGTTTGCAGCTGACGAAAGCCCTCATCACTCGCCTTGCGCTCGCTGGGGCGATAGTCGGGCGAGGTCATGTAGCCCTGCTGAATCAGCTCGTTGCGAATGTCGATCAGCGCTTCCAAATCGGCTGGCTCGTCGTAGGTAGAAATTTGGCTCAGGGCCGCCTCCACCTGCTCTAAGTAGGCCAATTCTGCCTGCACCTCCTGCAAGAGCGGCACTACGGCATCTTTGGCGCGCTTTAGCTTTTGGTGCTGCTTGTAGAGGCGCTGAGCCTGCTGAATGGCGGTTTTATCGGGGTCAATGGCCAGGGTGATAGGCTCGCCGGTTTCAAAATCATCCACGGTAATCTGGGTTACGCCAGGCTGCCACTGGTAGCTGTAGGTCATTAGCAGGTCGGCCTGCTGGCGATACTGGTCGGCCTGGGCCGACTGGTCGAGGCGCTGCTCAAAGGTGCTGGCCTTTTGCCGCAGTTTGTCGAGCACGCCCCTGAGCTTTTGCTGAATCTGGTTTTGGATGCGATCGAACTGCTGTAGGTTCAGCTCGCGGCGGTAGTACTGGTTCAGCAGGGAGTGCACATCGGCGACGGGCGCTATCCCCTCCCAGTCGAGCACCGTATAGCCGCCCTCAGCCCAGCCGGGGAAAAACTCACCCTTCTCCAAACAGAGCAGCCAGCGCTGCCACACCTCAAACAGGCGATCCCAGTCGGATTGGGTGAGAATGTCGGCGGGCTGGTCGGGGGCGAGGTGGGCGGCGGCCAGCAGCGATCGCACCAGCGAAGAACTCAAGCCCCCATAGCTCTGCATCAGCATTTTTTTGAGCGTTGAGGGCACCAGCGTCACCCGCTCCTGCCAGGCGGCCTGAGATTCTTGCCGACTCGGCAGCGTGTTCATGATCGCCGGCGGCAGCACGTAGGGGTCGCCGGTTTGAATGGGCCGCACCCGCGACTGCTGATCGCTCACCTGGTGGGCAGCGGTGACGATCTGGTTTTGGGCATTGGCCAGAATCACGTTGCTGTACTTGCCCATAATTTCGACATACAGGTGCCACTGGGGCGGGTCGCCAGGGCGGGGGCCAAACTGCAAATCGATCGCCCGCTCCCAGGGGGCCACCGGGGCGATCGCCACCAGCGCCATCTGGTTCAACTGGTGCTTGAGCTGCTGACTAAAGGTAAACGTGTCTTGCCCCTTGGGAGGAGCGTCGCCCAGGTGCAGCCGCGCCGCCTGGGGGTGCCACGATATCGTCAGCCAGCGGCGGCGATCGAGGGTGCGCAGGGCCAGCGCCAGGGTGGTGGTATCGAGCTGCACCACCGTCTCGCAGCGGGCCGGTACCCAATCGGCCCGCAGGCTGTGGCACAAAGCCATCAAAGTCGTAAAGTCAACGGGCTGCACAGTAGCATTCTCCGGGCGAGACAGACAGAAAGGGCAGATGATGATCTCTGCCTACAGATACAGGCGAGTAGCGGTTTAAAGCGCCAAGAACTCCCGATCGAGGGTTCTTAGCGCCGAAAGGTGTAGCCCAGGGAACGAAAACGCCAGAAAACTGAAATTTCGCCTGAAATTAACCCTCAGCGCTAGAGGGATTCGTTAGTATGGCAGATAAGGTGATTTGAGCCTGATCTCGGCCCAAATGCAGCGCCTTGTGCCAAAAAAGCCTTGGGTTTTCTGGCCGATCGGGGCGAATCCTGACATTAACACCAGAACTTCCCGTTATCGCTCCTTTTATATTATGGACATCAAGCTGATCAATATTGGCTTTGGCAACATCGTATCGGCCAATCGGGTGATTGCCATCGTTAGCCCCGAGTCTGCCCCCATCAAGCGCATCATTTCCGACGCCCGCGAGCGCGGGCAGCTAGTCGATGCTACCTACGGTCGCCGCACCCGCGCCGTTATTATCACCGACTCAGGCCACACCATTTTGTCGGCCATTCAGCCCGAAACCGTAGCCCACCGCTTCGTCAGCGGCAAAGACAGCGACGGCAAAGCGTAGGTAGAGTAGGTCGATAGATGTTGATCCAAAAACCGTGAATAAGCGATCTGGTAGCTAGTTAAAAACCTTGATGTACCGTAGGTTGGGCAATGCCCACCAGCCTAGAATCCAGGTATTCGGATAGGCTCTAGGTGGGTAGTAGCCTCAATCAGTTCAACAAACGCCCATGATTGCTGCACTGGACAAAGTCCCCATAACTTTTGACGAATTCGTGGCGTGGTACCCAGAAAATTCGGAGTATCGCTACGAACTGCGGCGGGGGGTGGTGGTCGAGATGCCCAAACCAAGGGGAAAGCACTCTAAGCTAGCAGGCGATCTGGCCTTTGAACTGGGTACCGCCCTCCGCAGCGCTAACCAGCCCTATTTCATTCCCAAAGAATGTGTCATCAAGCTCTCAAACGACATCGGCTATGAGCCCGATATTGTTGTTTTAGATGAAACAGAAATCGCCAACGAACCCCGATGGGAGCGAGAGTCGGTAGTTACTAGAGGTCAGTCGATTAAATTAGTGGTGGAGGTCGTGTCTACTAACTGGCGGGACGACTATCTCCTCAAACTGGCCGACTACGAAGCCTTTGACATTCAAGAATACTGGATTGTGGATTACCTGGGGCTAGGCGGACGACGCTACATCGGTTCACCGAAGCAGCCCACCTTTACCCTGTGCCACCTGGTGGATGGGGAGTTTGAGCTACAGCAGTTTCGAAGCAGCGAACCCATCGTTTCTCCCACGTTTCCGGAGCTATCGCTAACTGTAGACCAGGTATTCGGTTAGCGCTGGTGTGGATAATTGAGAACACCTCCTCATCTCCCCTATCCCCTCACCGCCCTACACCGCTTGGTAGACTACTAGCAGGTCGTTACCCTACCTCCCCATGCCCGCCGATCGCCCCGAGTCTATCGAAAAAATTGTGGCCCGCTTTCAAAAGGCCGCTGATCCTAAGCGGCGCTACGAGCAGCTGCTGTGGTTTGCCAAAAAGCTCGACCCGCTGCCCGATGAGTACAAAACTGCTGAAAACAAGGTGCCGGGCTGCGTCTCGCAGGTATTTGTCGTCGCCGACTTAGTTGATGGTCAGGTGGTTTACCAGGCCGACTCCGATGCCCAGATTACTAAGGGGCTGGTGGCGCTGCTGATCAAAGCCCTCAACGGCCTCAGCCCCGCCGAAATTGTCGCGCTCAGCCCCGATTTTATTAAAGACACCCAGCTCGACGTCAGCCTGACGCCATCACGGGCCAACGGCTTCTACAACATTTTTAAGACCATGCAGCAAAAAGCTCAGGCCCTAGCCAACGGAACCGCACCCGGAGCTGTGATCAGCTAGCCAACTCAGAAGACAACGCGATCATTCCGCTTGCCGCCCGACTAACCCAGCGCTCTAGCTAAACTTTGATAAACTTTGGAATGCGAATCAGCCCCGGCTGACTCCGCTCCTATTCCTATTGCTACTGGTTGGGCCTATTCCATGAGCGAGTACAGCATTTTTACCTCCGAGTCGGTGTCTGAGGGCCATCCCGACAAAATGGCCGATCAGATCTCTGACGCCGTGTTAGACGCCATTCTCAAAGAAGACCTCAACGCTCGGGTGGCGGTCGAGACCCTGGTCAAAACGGGCATGGCCGTGATTGCGGGTGAGGTGCGCACCAACACCTACGTTGATCTCGAAGACATCGTTCGCAACGTCATTCTGGGCATTGGCTACGACAGCTCCGATGTGGGGTTTGACGGGGCCTCTTGCGCGGTGCTCAATGCGATCGGTAAGCAGTCGTCAGACATTGCCATAGGTGTCGATGTCGCAACCGATAAAGATCTGGGGGCGGGCGACCAGGGGCTGATGTTTGGCTATGCCACCAGCGAAACCGATACGCTCATGCCTGCGCCGATCTACTACTCGCACCGATTGGTAGAGCGGCAGGCCCATCTGCGCAAGCACGGCGTGCTGCCCTGGCTGCGCCCCGACGCCAAGAGCCAGGTGACCCTGCGCTACGAAAACCTGAAGCCCGTGGCGGTCGAAGCCGTGGTGCTCTCCACCCAGCATGACCCCGATATTTCCCAGGCCGACATTCGCGAAGCGGTAATGGAGGAAATCATTAAGCCGGTGCTGCCCAACGAGTGGCTCCACGCCGATACCCAGTACCACATTAACCCTACGGGGCAGTTTATTATTGGCGGCCCCGTGGGCGACTGCGGCTTGACCGGACGCAAAATTATTGTCGATACCTACGGCGGTATGGCCCGCCACGGCGGCGGTGCTTTCTCGGGCAAAGACCCCACCAAGGTGGATCGCTCAGCGGCCTACGCTGGCCGCTACGTGGCCAAAAATATTGTGGCGGCGGGCCTGGCCGATCGCTGCGAAATTCAGGTGTCCTACGCGATTGGGGTAGCCAAACCCACTTCGATTTCGATCAACACCTTTGGCACGGGCAAGATTGCCGATGGCGCGATCGCCGACCTGGTGGGCAAGCACTTTGACCTCAGGCCCCAGGGGCTCATCGACATGCTCGATCTGCGCCGCCCCATCTACCAGCAGACCGCTGCCTACGGCCACTTTGGCCGCGAACTGCCTGACTTTACCTGGGAGAAAACCGACAAGGCCGACTTGCTGAAGGCTGCCCTCTAGCCCAAGTTGACGACCAGGCCCTGTGAGCGATCGCAGGGCTTGTTTTTTTATAAACGTGCGCACCCCAAGCGCTCACTCGCTGTCGGGCTCGTCTTCGGGATTGATAACCGTAGTCTGGTGAGATAGCCCCTCTGCACCATCGCCGGGTTCGCTGTGGGTGCCGTGCTCAAGCTCCTTAGCTTCTTCGATTCGGCGACGGTGCATCAACAGTTCTTTGAGGGGGTCGCGCTTTTCTTCCGAGACGTGGATTTGAATATTGGGCCCCGATCGCGCCAGGCGAATGACAATACCGTCTTCTACCGGCACTTCGGTAATGCGGCGACCCTCCAGGTAGGTGCCGTTGGTGCCAATGCTCTTGACGGCCCAGCCGTTGTCGGTACGGTGAATCTCGACGTGGTGACGCGAGACAACAGCGCTGTAGAGAACCACATTGTTATCGGTCGAGCGACCAATGCAAATCACAGGTTCTTGGTCAAAAGACCAGCTTTGAACCGGCGTTTTGTGGAGAGGGTGCAACAGCGAAAGGGTAATCACATTACTCAATCAAAAACGATCCCTGTAGGTTTCAATCATAGAAGAGTCTGGCAGACCCCGACCTACTTTTAGACCCAGCCGCCACCGCCGCCAGATAGGGGAATCCACTGCCTAGATAATAGTCTAGGTTGAGGGCAATTTAGAGGGGGAGTGCAGCCCCTATTTAGTCCTTCATGCTGGGTTTAAGAGGGCGGTGTGGATCCCAAATTTAGATCGCCTACGGCCTGGCGATCGAGCAGCCAGCGCAGTTCACCCTGGGGCCGCACTAGCCGTGAGGGATAGGCCTGGTCGTCGCCCTCGGCGGCAAACACCTGGGCCAGGGCGGCCTGCTTATCGGCCCCCGCCACTAAAAATAAGACCTGGCGGCTGTGGTTGATCAGCGGCGCAGTAAAGGTAATGCGGGAATCATCGCCTTTGTTGCCTACGGTGACCAGACGATCCTCTACCGCCAGCGCCGCCGTGTGGGGAAATAGCGAGGCAGTATGGCCGTCGTCGCCCATGCCCAGCAAGATCAGGTCAAACTCGGGGATCTGGTCGGGCGAGGTGCCCTGAAGGCCGCCAAACATCGATTTCACCATCGCTTCGTAGAGGCTAGCCGAGGCGGCTGGGTCGCCCTCCAGGGTGGGCGTCACCAGAATGTGGTCGGGGGGAATGGGCACTCGATCGAGCCAGGCCGCTTTGGCCATACCGGCATTGCTGTCGGGGTGGTCGATGGGCACGTAGCGCTCGTCGCCCCAAAAGATGTAGAGCTTTTCCCAGGGCAGGTCCTGCTCGGCCAGGCCGGCATAGAGGGGCTTGGGGGTACTGCCCCCGGCCAGGGCCAGGGTGCAGTAGTCGTGGTCGGCGACAGCATTGCGAATGGCGTCGGTCACCAGGGTTAAGGCCCGCTGCACCAGGGCAGGCTTGTCGGGCAGAATCTCAAGCAGGGGGGCAGTCATAGGGAAAAGGCGGTTTCGCAGGGCTTTTCATAGAGCAGACTAGCTCAGTTCTGCCGCCAATCACAGCGGCTTAAGCTTTACTTTCAAAGCAACGTCCCATGACGCTGACGCGCCACTCCAAACGATGAAAACACCTCAAGCCGATCCCTGAGCGGAGTCGTTTGTCCTGTGGACAGGCTTCGCCAACGCGCTAGCGTCTCCCGTAGGGAGAAAGGGAACGGGCTTTCTCCCCACGGGAGACGTCTAACGAACGACTCCGCTCAGCCCTCGGTTGTTTGCAGGGCAAAGAGCCTTATGTTCAATCTTTGGTTGACAAGCCGCTCAAAACCTTGAAAGCTTACGGTTAGCCCCGTTTCTGCCGCTGGTGCCCCGTCATTCTTACCTTCGCCCATGCAACTGACTCCCCAGGAAAAAGATAAGCTGCTGATTTTTACCGCTGCCCTGGTGGCCGAGCGCCGCAAAGACCGGGGCCTGAAGCTCAACCACCCCGAAGCCGTGGCCTACATCTCTGCCGCTATTCTAGAGGGGGCGCGCGACGGGCGCACCGTAGCTGAACTGATGAGCTACGGCACCACCCTGCTCAGCCGGGCCGACGTTATGGATGGGGTAGCTGAGATGATCCACGACGTGCAGGTGGAGGCCACCTTCCCCGACGGCACCAAGCTCGTCACCGTTCACGAACCCATTCGGTAGGGCCACCTATGGCAATGTCTGCCTCTAACCCGCCCCAGGATCTTTCGCTGGACACCGCCGATCGCGAGGCCGTACTGAGCGCGCTGGTGGCCCAGCTCGATGCCTACGTCTTTCCTGAGGTGGCGGAAAAAATTCAGCACGACATTGAGCAGCGCTTGGAGGCGGGGGGCTACGGCGACGTTACTGGCGCTCAGCAGCTGGCCGATACGCTGACGGCTCAGCTGCAGGAAATGAGCGGCGATCGCAACCTGCGCCTGCACTTTAGCCCCGTACCGCTGCCCCATATAGAACCGGAAGCCGCGCCCAATCCTCAGGAGCTGGAGCGCCAGCACCAGGCCAGCCGCCGCCGCAACTTCGACATCAACCGGGTCGAGCGCCTGCCGGGGAACGTGGGCTATATACAGCTGTTTAGCTTTGAGCCGCCGGAGTTTGCGGGAGAATCGCTGGCGGCGGCGATGACCCTGGTGGCCCACACCGACGCCCTGATCTTTGACCTGCGCCACAACCAGGGCGGCTCTCCGGCCACGGTGGCACTGCTGTGCAGCTACCTGTTTCCGGCCCACCCGCCCGTTCACCTCAATGACCTGTACTGGAGCGAAACCGACGAAACCCACCAGTGGTGGACAGTGCCCTACGTGCCGGGGCAGCGCTACCTCGACAAGCCGGTCTTTGCCCTCACCAGCCCCGAGACGTTTTCGGCGGCGGAGGAGTTTGCCTACAACCTACAGGTGCTGAAGCGCGGGGCGGTGGTGGGCGAAACCACGCGCGGCGGGGCCAACCCAGGGCGCGGCTTTCGGCTGCACGACCATTTTTGGGTGTTTATGCCCACGGGGCAGGCGATCAACCCCGTCACCGGCAAAAACTGGGATGGCACAGGAGTCATTCCCAACGTGAAAGTGCCAATGGAAACTGCTCTGGATACCGCCCATCTGATGGCCCTTAACCACCTGCTAGAGGCCGGGGCCGAGGGCATCGCCCGCCGCGAACTAGAAGAAGCCCTGCCGCGAGTCGAGCGATCGCTCCAACAGGCCCGCCAAAATCTAATTGCCAACCTAGGAGGCCCCCTATGATTCCCGGAGAACTGCTGCCCGCTGAGGGCGAGATCGAGCTCAATGCGGGTAAGCCCACGGTAACGCTGACGGTGGCTAACACGGGCGATCGCCCCATTCAGGTCGGCTCCCACTTCCATTTTTTTGAGGTGAACGCGGCCCTCAGCTTCGATCGCGACTCAGCCCGAGGTATGCGGCTCGATATCCCTGCTGGTACCGCCGTGCGCTTTGAACCGGGCGACGAGCGCGACGTGACCCTGGTGCCTTTGGCCGGGGAGCGCCGGGTCTACGGGTTCAACGCCCAGATCGAAGGGGCACTGTAGCCAGTCATGAGCGAAAGCACCCGTCTCGACGATCCCCTCACTCAGGGTAAGCTGGTTTAAGCTAAAAGCATCTACGCCCAGAAACCCGCGATGCAAAGCATAGCTAGCCTCGAGCAAACCCTCCTCGACCACCTGCGGCAACTCCCCCCCGACAAGCAGCAGGAAGTCCTCCACTTCGCCGAATTTTTGCGCCAGAAGCTGCTCTCGCCGTCCAAACCCGCTTCCGGGCTATCTCTGCAAGATCTGGCTAGCCTTCCCTTATCTCAACGTCACCAGGCATTGGCTCCATTTATTGCCGACATGGCCGAGGATTTCAAAACTGATCCGGCACTGACCGAGTTTTCGGCTCTAGATAGCGAAGACTGGGAGTTTCCTGATGATGAGCCCTAGTCGGGGGGAAATTTGGCTGGTAGACCTTGATCCCACCCGTGGACAGGAAATTCAGAAAACCCGCCCCGTCGTTGTGATCAGCAGCAATCTCTTTGCCCCCATTCCCCTTCGCATTGTCATCCCCATTACTACCTGGCAAGACAGGTTCGACAGTCGGCCATTCATGGTGAGACTCCCCGCCACAGCGGTGAATGGCCTCAGTCGAGACTCCGCCGCCAATGTCTTACAGGTCCGCAGTCTCTCGACCCAACGCTTTGTCAAAAAACTTGGCAAACTGGAACCAAACTGGCTAGCTGAGATTCTAGCTGGCCTAGTCGTCTGTGTCGATTACGAGTAGCACGAGCCAGTCTCAGCGCATCATCGTTATTAAACCTTCCTATGCCCACCCCGCGCCTGCTGATCATTGGCCTCGACTGTATGGCCCCCGACCTGGTGTTTGACCAGTGGCGGCAAGATTTGCCCAATCTGTCGCGGCTGATGGGGTTAGGCAGCTACGGCAGGCTGGAGAGCAGCATTCCCGCCATTACGGTGCCCGCCTGGAGCTGTATGATGACCGGGCGCGACCCCGGCGAACTGGGGATTTATGGGTTTCGCAATCGGCGCGATCGCGACTACCACTCCATGGCGATCTCCGACGGGCGAGCGGTCAAATTTCCGCGCCTGTGGGATATTTTGGGCGAGGCCGGGTGGAACGTGGCAGCCCTCAGCGTGCCGGGTACGTCGCCCCCCTACCCGGTCAACGGCTCGCTAGTCTCTTGCTTTCTTACCCCCGGCACCGACGTGCCCTTCACCCACCCGTCTGAGCTGGGCGAGCAGATTAAAGCCTGGATGCCCGACTTCATGATGGATGTGCCCAATTTTCGCTCTGACGAAAAGGCCCGCATTCTGGAGAACCTGTATGCCCTGTGCGACCAGCGTTTTACCCTGGCTGAGAAGCTGATCGCCCGCGATCGCCCCGACTTCTGCATGCTGGTGGATATGGGCGTCGATCGCATTCACCACGCCTTCTGGAAGCCCATGGACCCGCGCCATCCCCAGTACGAGGCCGGGTCGCCCTTTGCCACCGCCATCCACGACTACTACGTGCATGTGGACCAGCGGGTAGGGGAGCTACTGGCGGTCTGCGACCCCGACACCGCCGTGCTGGTGGTGTCTGACCACGGAGCGCAGCCGCTGATGGGCGGCATCTGCATCAATGAGTGGCTGATTGCCAACGGCTACCTGACGCTGAAGGCAGCCCCCACCGAGGTGCTGCCCTTAGATAAGGCCGAGGTGAACTGGACCCAAACTCAGGTCTGGGGGGCCGGGGGCTACTACGCCCGCATTTTTCTAAACGTAAAGGGGCGCGAACCCCAGGGCACAGTGGCGATGGCTGATTACGAAGCCCTGCGGGACGAGCTGACGGTCAAGCTAGGCCAACTTACAGATCCAGATGGTAATCCTTTGCCTGTCAAAGTCTTTAAGCCCCAGGAGATTTACCAAAAGGTGCGCGGTCGAGCGCCAGATTTAATTGTCTACTTTGATGACCTGGCCTGGCGATCGGTCGGCAGTGTGGGCATTAACAGCCTCTATACCGTCGAGAACGACACCGGCCCCGACGACGCCAACCACGCCCCCCTGGGCCTGATGATTTTCCATGACCCCCAAGCGCCAAAGGGTGGGCTGGTGCTAGAGGGTGCGCAGCTCTACGACCTGGTGCCGACGTTGCTAAACCGCTACGGCATTGACGCGCCAGCGGGGCTGCGGGGGAAGGTTTTGGCTGTCTAATACTGAATCTGGCTCATAAAGCT
The DNA here is from genome assembly GCF_050565655.1 of Nodosilinea sp. AN01ver1. Taxonomy (NCBI): domain Bacteria; kingdom Bacillati; phylum Cyanobacteriota; class Cyanophyceae; order Nodosilineales; family Nodosilineaceae; genus Nodosilinea; species Nodosilinea sp. AN01ver1. The sequence goes on from NZ_JBNXVS010000014.1 coordinate 123,863, forward strand.
CCGATCGCGCCGATATTCCGTAGGGAGTCTTGCACTACAGTGCCCCTACCAATCGATTGCAGCGCTAATCCAAAAATCGGGTTAGGGCAACGCTGTAGATGTGGTGGAGCCTTGCGCCTTGCAAAATCGCACGAACTTCGGCACCTGAATCGCGCCAACTTCGGCAGGTGAATCGCATGAACCTCGGCACCTGAATCGCATGAACTTCGGCAGGTCATGACTACCCCATCGGTGGATCTCGATACA
>NZ_JBNXVS010000015.1:0-119034 GCF_050565655.1 Nodosilinea sp. AN01ver1
TGGATTCTCAGGGACGAGTGATTGGCACCTGGGCTGACGTCATCAACCGGGCGAACCTGGGTATGGAAGTGATGCACGAGCGCAATGCTCACAACTTCCCCCTGGACCTGGCCACTGCTGAGGCTCCTGAAATCATCGGCTAGGCTTTGCTAGTCCATTGATTGAGTAACGAAAAAAGCGCTCCCGACCGGGAGCGCTTTTTTCGTTTTTGCTAATGATTTAAATTGAATCTCTTCCTTTCCTAGGCGGCTGTGACCCGACAGATACTCTACACGATCGCAGATATCACCAGTAAATGCCCCCTGACAACGGCTAATGTCATAGGGGTACTCTGCACAACCGCGATATGTCTCTCAATTCTCAAGCGCTGCCCGACTACGAACGCCACCTGTTGGCGGCTATGGCCTTCTTTCTAGGCCGCGACTCAGATGCCCAGGCCCGCGCCTGCCTGTGCATGTACCTGCGCCAGGCCGAGCCTCGCATTATGGCTCAGGTGCGCTACTACGCCCACCAGATTTCTGCCCAAACCGGAAAGCAGATCGCAGCCTATGACCTGCTCCAGATGATTGTCGACTCGCCCGAGGCGGTGGCGGCGGCTCTGCCCCACCTGGGTCGAGTCCATAACGATGACCAGCCCGACATCTTTAGCTGAAAAACTACAAGTTAAGTTTCGCAATCTCTGCTGAATTGGGGGAATTGCCTGTGTATAAATCCTATCAGGCAACTCAGTGGAGTTTATGATGGCGTCTTTTTTGATACAGGAGTTCCGGTTCAGGCCTAGCACCCGCTGGGGGCAATTCGTCGGGCTGATGGGGGCGGCTCTGGTGGGTAGCCTGCTGCTGGCGGCACCGGGGTACGAGGCTAAGGCGCAGGCCAACTCTGCCGCCACCGTCACCGAAATTTTAGACAGCAACCAGGTCTACATTCAGAACCGCGCGGCCCAGGTCAACAGCGTGGCCCAGCAGCGGCAGCAGGTTAGAACACGAGCCGCCCGTGCCTCGCTGCGGTTTAACAGCGGGGCTGTCGCGCGCCTGGCCCACAACTCCAGTTTGGTGGTGGGGCAGTGTGCTCAACTCAACCGGGGCACGCTGCTGGTCAACGGCACGCTCAACGGCTGCTCGACCTCCACTGTAGCCGGGGTGCGGGGCACAATTTATACCATCGAGGTGACCGAGGCGGGCGAGACGATTATTCAGGTGTTTGAGGGGGAGGTAGTAGTCGAACGCAACCTCAACCCGGTGACGGCTGACCCGATGGCAGACGACTTTGACCCCCTCGATCCATCCCTTGACCCGGTGGTGCCGGGCAACGACCCGGTAGTCCCCTTTGTCAACCCGATGGAGCCGCCCGCCAGTCCTGGGATCAATTCCCCGGGGACCAGCCCAGGCATTGAGCCACCTACCACAGGGCCAGGAAGCCCAGGTTTTGACCCGCCTCTAGAGCCCAATCCATCTACCCCGCCCGCTAGCCCCACGACAGGACCCATGGGCTCCCGCACTAAGCCTATTGAGAGACTTTTAGTAGCTGCCCAGGCTGAGCTCAAGCAGGATGGCTTACCGAGCAGCGACGCAGATTCTGATTCTGCTTTGCCCGAGGGGAATGCTGAGGAGGCTGACGGAGAAACCGTGGACTTTAGCGCAGATGACTCCCTGACGATCGCGGAGGGGCAGCAGGTGATTATCGATGCCGAAGATGACGAGGCGGTCATTCTACCCCTGTCGCCCGAGGACTTTATTGACCTGCTAGAAGGTCCGCTGATTGACGGCTTTGCGCTTGAAATACCGGGCATGGCCAACCTGCGGCGATCGTTCGAGCAGCTGTTTCCCGGGGTGCCGCTGCCCTACTACTGGGTGCCGTCAATTCCCAGTCCGCCGATTCGTTTTCCCTTCCCGTTTTAGAGCGAGGCCAAATGCTAGGGGATGGTTGCCGTGGTTAAGTCCTACCGCCGCCTGTTTCAGCTGGGGCACGGGCTGATGGTGAGCTGGGCCGTGTTTGGGGCGATCGCCCTCACCTCCCAGCATCCGTGGATTGTGCTGATTGAGGGACAGGCTCAGTCGTTTTTGCTGCGCCTGCGGGGGCCGGTGCCGCCCCCTGAGGAAATCGTGATCTTGGGCATTGACGAGTACTCTCTCAGCCAGGGCGATCTCTACCGGGCCGACCCAGAGCGCTATCCCTTTCTAGCTCCGCTGGCGATCTGGCCCTGGCAGCGACAGGCCTACGCCCAGGCGATCGAGCAGCTGATGGCCGCTGGCGCGAAGGCGGTGGCCATTGACGTGCTGCTGGTCGACCCCAGCGGCTACGGCCCCGCCGACGACGATGCTCTAGAAGAAACTCTGGCCCGGTGGGGCGATCGCGTTGCCCTGGCCGCCGCCTACGACGTATCGAGCAGCGACTTTGGCCTGTTTACCAACCTGCTGGAGCCGATCTACAGCAGCCAGTCCCAAGTGGGGCTAATTAACCTGGAGGCCGATGTAGACGGCAAGTACCGGACCTTCCCCGATCGCGGCATTGCCACCCTGCGGCAGACCCACGGCTTTGACGATAACTTACCCTCCCTGGCCGGGGCGGCCCTGGCTGCCGCCGACTTACCCAAGCCCGATCGCCAAAGTCAGGATCTCTTTTTCTACGGCCCGGCGGGGACGTTTCCGGTGGTGTCGTTTGTGCAGGTGCTCGACCCCACCAACTGGCCCCTGATTGCCGACCAGTTTGAGGGCAAAATTGTGCTGATTGGCCCGATGGCTGAGTCGTTTCAAGATCGCAAGCGCACCCCCATCGACAACACCATGCCGGGGGTCGAGCTTCACGCCCACGCCCTGGCCGCGCTGATGGCGGGCAAAACCCTCGGCGCGGCCATCCCCAATCCGCTGGTGCAGGGACTGCTGACGGCGATCGCGATCGGCGCAATTGGGCTGGGGTTGGGCTACCGCTTTACTCAGCCGGTGCCCAGGTTGGCGGGCTTTTTGGGCGCGATCGCCGCTTGGGGAGGGCTGGCCTACCTGCTGATGGTGCAGGGCGATCGCCTGGTGCCCGTCGCGATTCCTGTTGCCTGTCTGGGTATGGGCGGTGTCACCTACATCGCCACCGGAGCGGTCAGCAACCGGCTCGAAGAACAACGCCTGCGCCGCACCCTGGAGCGCTACGTGGCCCCCTCGGTGGCCCAGGAAATTCTCAATCAGCCCGAAGATTTCACCAGCCTCACCGTGGGTCAGCGGTTTCAGGCGGCGGTGCTGTTTTCAGACATTCGCGGGTTTAGCCGCATCTCGTACCAGCTGGGGGCCGAAGAAACCGTCAGCCTGCTCAACACCTACCTCGATGTCATGGTGGCCGCCATTTTGGAGTACCGAGGCACCATTGACAAGTTTATTGGCGATGCGGTAATGGCCGAGTTTGGCGCGCCTAAATCGCTCGGGCCAGAGCAGGATGCCCTGGGAGCCGTAGCCGCTGCCCTGGCGATGCGAAAGGTTTTAGCGACCCTGCGCACCACGCTGGTGGCCCAGGGGCTGCCGCCGCTTTTTAACGGTATTGGCATTAGCTACGGCGAGCTGGTGGTAGGCAACGTGGGCTCGGTGCAGCGGCTGGAGTACACCGCCATTGGCGACACCGTCAACGTGGCCAGCCGCATCGAGGGGCTGACCAAACTGATCGGCACCGATATTTTGATTACCGAGCCCTGCTACGACCTGGTCAAAGACCACATTGTGACCGTAGACCACGGCACCCACTTTTTGGCTGGACGCGAGCAGGAAGCGGTGCAGGTGTATGGCGTCGTCGCCCTCAAGGGCGAAAGCGATGAGCTATACCACCAGGTGCAAACCGATCTGGTTCAGCACCTTAGCCAGCCCAAGGCAATCACCATTCCCACCCAGCCCCCCGCGACCTGATACAGCTGGTTAAGGCGGGCGACCTGCGTCAGCTGGCCTGGGTGACCTGGTCGCTGGTGTACGGCCTGTTTATGCTGCTGATTGAGCAACAGTTGCCCATTGCTGATCAGACAGAGAGCATGTCATTAGCTCAATTGGCAACTGACACGCTGGTCAGCGGTCTGACATCCAGTGGTCCAAGTTTGGGGCAACAGTCACTCTCGCCGTCATGCCCTTAGCGCTTGAATAGTCGCCTGGAAGCAGGAGCGAATGCCGCGATCGCCCTTCTATCAGGCGATTAACTGCCCAAGCAAGTCTGTCCGTACTTTCAAGGTCCTATTCTTTTGGTTAGGTACAGCTCACGCATAACTTAGGAAAATAACCCAATCAACGAGTTCAGAACAACTATGATGACGCCCCTCAAGTTTCGGCAGCAGTTTGCACACCATCATCAAGGAGCTGATTGGGCGATCGCCAGCCAGCCGTCAAACTGTTTGCCAGGGTAAAAACCTTGCGTGCCTGGAATTTTCCTTTTATACCTATGCCTTGCAGTATTAGTTGTCTACACAACGAAAATGGGAGGTTTTATGATCCCTTACGTAACGTTAAATACTGAGCGCCTGCGGCTGCGACCCCTCGGTGAAACAGATGCTGAGGTGCTTTACAGCATTTTTTCTGATGCTGCCGTCATGCGCTATTGGAATACGGCCCCCTGGGAACATGTGGGGGAAGCTAGGGATGCGATCGCTAACGATTTTGAGGCCCGTCGTACCGGCAGCTATTTGCAGCTCGGCATTGAGAAAAATGCCGAGGCCCAGCTGATTGGCACCTGCACCTTATTTAACTTCAACCATCAGTGTCGGCGGGCAGAGTTGGGCTATGCTCTAGCGCGCTCAGCCTGGGGGCGAGGCTTTATGCATGAGGCGCTATCGGCGTTAATTGACTACGCCTTCGCCGAACTCAAACTGCACCGCATTGAGGCCGAAATTGACCCCAGAAACCAAGCCTCTGCCAAGACCTTAGACCGTCTAGGCTTTCTCAACGAGGGGCATCTGCGCGATCGCTGGATGGTCAGCGACGAAGTTTCAGATTCTCACCTGTATGGTTTGCTGGTAAGCGATCGCCTGAGCCCGGCCCAGGGCAATCGGCAATATCTGCGTGAATATGCTTGATTTCCAGCACACTTCGCCTTTAAACGCTGTTTGGCACGAGAGAGTATCCATCTTCAAAAAAACTAATCAGCGACCTCAGGCTTGGCCTGTCACACCAAGCCAGCCTGATTCGTCCTATGAATGCATATGAATGCTTTTGACCCAATTAATCAAAGAACTATCGCCATGGTACATCTATTACACATTGATACCAGCCCGCGAGGGGAGCGCTCGCACTCTCGATGCATGACGCGCGAGTTTGTTGCCCAATGGCAGCAAGTTCACCCTAGCGATACCGTCACCTATCGAGACCTGGGCCACCAACCTGTTCCCTACGTCGATGAACTGTGGATCGCGGCAGCGTTTACGCCACCCGAACAGCGCACGCCTGAGATGTGGGAGGCGATTCGCCTCAGCGATCAGCTCGTAGACGAATTCTTGGCCGCCGATATCTACGTGATTGGCGTTCCGATGTATAACTTCAGTGTTCCTGGGGTTTTCAAATCGTATATTGACCAGATTGTGCGGGTCGGCCGCACGGTCATCTATGGCACAGACGACTCTACCCATGGATTTAAGCCTCTAGTGCTGGGTAAGAAAATGTTCGTCATCGAATCTCGAGGAGCCGCTGAGTATCACCCTGGTGGGCAGTACGAGGCCATGAATCATCACGATCCCTATCTGGTTACTGTGTTTGGGTTTATCGGCATTACCGATATCACTTTCATTTATGTCGGCAATGATGTTGAGTCAATCTCTAAGGCACGTACCCACGCCATTGACCTAATTGCTGCTTAGTACGATGTGTTGAGTCGTCTAAATTTCTATGAGTGATCTGAAAACATTCAACCAATACCGTCCTTTACTGTTTTCCATTGCCTACCGAATGTTGGGGACGGTTGCCGATGCGGAAGATATGGTGCAAGAAACCTTTCTGCGCTGGCAAAAAACGGCAGGGGTAACGGTAAACTCTGCCAAAACCTATTTATCAACGATCGTTACCCGTCTCTGTATCGACCATTTGCGCTCTGCTCGCGTGCGGCGAGAACAGTATGTTGGGCCGTGGCTACCTGAGCCCATGCTGACCCAGCAAACGTCAGATCCAGCCGATGCGGTGGAGCTGGCCGATACTCTCTCAACAGCTTTCTTAATGTTGATGGAAAACCTCTCGCCTCTAGAGCGAGCTGTATTTCTACTCCGGGAAGTTTTTGACTATGACTACAGTGATGTGGGGCGCATGGTGGATAAAACCCCCACCTATTGTCGGCAACTGGTGCGACGGGCACGCCAACACCTCACGTCCCAGCGGCCTCGCTTCGAGGTTTCACCCCAGCGGCAGGAGCAACTCGTACAGCAATTTCTTCGAGCTTGCCAGCAGGGTGATTTGCAGGGCTTGATCAGGTTGCTCTCCGAAGATATTACCTTCTGCTCAGATGGTGGCGGTAAGGTGGCGGCCGCTCTAAAGCCTGTCCAAGGGGCGGTCAAAGTTGCTCGACTATTGCTAAATATTCGTCGTCACAAACCCCCTTCGACGCGAGATTATTCAGTCGAGATTAATGGGCAGTCAGGAATACTTCAGTTTGTTGATGAGCAGCTTTCCTATGTGTATACCTTTGATTTTTCTGGCGATCGCATTCAGACCATTTATACGCAGGGCAGTCCAGACAAACTGATGCTGTTAAAGCAAAAAATAGCTTCCGAGCAACATGTTTTCTCAGCTTTTTAGATCGCTAATAGATCTGCTATCTACTAATCGATTACAGAATCATGCGGTCAAATTTTAAGCAGATAAATGGAGAGAATTGATGCAAAAAATCAGTGGACTTGCAATCATGGCGATCGCCTTACTTCACAGCCTGATCGGTCTAATCGCACCAGGGCTGATCGGCTTTGAAGGCATTTGGCAGGATATTGCGGCTTCAGGTGTTTTCGATGCCGCTAAACCACAGACCCTCAGCCTTTGGGGGTATTACTGGTTCCTGCTGGCTGGAATCTTTCTGATGCTTTGTGGTGGTCTATGTTACTGGGTTGAACATCGCCTCGACCACATTTTGCCAGCTTTTGTAGGGTGGGGGCTGCTGGCGATCGCCCTCTTTGGCATCGGTCTAGATCTAGATACCGGCCTTTGGCTGGTACTGCCTGTAGCCATCAACACCGTGCTAGCCTCGCGAGCTAGCGCTGCGTTGCCAGACTAATCATCAAAACGTTTAAGAGCCCATAACGAACGATGCCTCCTATTAATCAAGAACGAGCAGCAGCATGAAAGAACTGACCTACTTTGTCGCTTGCAGTGTTGATGGGTTCATTGCCCACCCCGACGGCTCCCACGACGGCTTTTCTCAAGATGAAGCCTATCTACAGGACTTATTCAGCGACTTTCCTGAAACGGTGCCGACTCATTTTCGTGCGGCTCTAGGTATCTCCAGCGAGAACAAGTGGTTCGACACGGTGCTGATGGGCCGCAAGACCTATGAAGTCGGCCTCAACGAGGGCGTGACCAGCCCTTACTCCCACCTCAAGCAGTATGTGTTCTCGCGCAGCTTGCCAGCCAGCCCCGATAAACATGTAGAGCTGATCTCAACCGATGCCGCCGGATTTGTGTCTCGTTTGAAAGACGAACCCGGCCAGGGCATTTGGCTCTGCGGTGGGGCAGATCTCGCCGCCACGCTCTTTGCCCACCGCCTGATCGATCAGCTGATTTTGAAGGTCAACCCGTTTTTGATGGGGGTGGGCATTCCCCTATTTGCCCATGGGATTGAGCAAACGGCGCTGACGCTGTGCGATCGCACCATCTACGACAACGGCGTAGTGCGACTTCACTACCGCTTGAAGTAACGCTTTTGAAGATTCATTTCGTCTGCCCACAAAATAGTACGTGAGAACTATAGTATTTGGGCGGTTAGCCGACGTTGCCCCAGCCGGTACCCACCATGTCTGAGTCAAACACCATTGCCCTGCGGCCCGCCACCCTAGCCGATGTGAGCCTCCTCCGTCGCTGGGATGAGCAGCCCCAGGTGATTGCCGCCGACCCCAACGACGACTGGGAGTGGGAGGTTGAGCTAGCCCGCACCCCCACCTGGCGCGAGCAGCTGATTGCCGAGCTAGATGGTCGCCCCATTGGCTTTATTCAAATCATTGACCCGGCCCAGGAAGACAGCCACTATTGGGGCGATGTGCCCGCCAATTTGCGGGCGATCGACATCTGGATTGGCGAACCCACCGAGTTGGGCAAGGGCTACGGCACCACCATGATGCGGCTGGCCCTGGCCCGCTGCTTTGCCGACCCCCAGGTGACGGCGGTGCTAATTGACCCGCTGACCAGCAATACCCGCGCCCACCGCTTCTACCAACGCCTGGGGTTCAAGTTTTTGGAGCACCGCCGCTTTGGCGACGACGACTGCTCGGTCTATCGCCTAGACCGGGCCACCTGGTCTGAGATCAACGCCCAGTCTCCCTAGCTGGGCAATACATTATTTGGGGTAAATGATTGGTCGCCCTGTCGATTTTGCCTCCCGGCGTTCGACTAATGGGTAGAGCCAGAAATGTCATTCATTCAAGGAGACCGTTATGCAAGTTAACCCTTACCTGATGTTCGATGGTCAGTGCGAAGCCGCCTTCAAGTTTTATCACCAGGTCTTAGGGGGAGAGCTAGGTGACATGATGACCTTCGCCGGTTCCCCTGCCGAGGGCGCAGTGTCCCCCGAGTTTGCCAACAAAATCATGCACACCCAGCTAACCTTGGGCAATTGGGCGATCATGGGCTCTGACTGCCCTCCTGGGCAATACGATGCGCCCAAAGGCTTTTCAGTTTCCCTGCAAATTCCTGACCCCGATAAAGCCGAGCATGTTTTTCAAGCTCTAGCCGAAGGCGGCACCATTCAAATGCCCCTCGAAAAAACCTTCTGGGCGCAGCGGTTTGGTATGGCAGTCGATAAATTTGGCATTCCCTGGATGATCAACTGCGAGTAGGTCCAGGTCGAAAAACCGGCTCGTTGACGGTCAATTGAGAAGATTTCTAAGCAAGAATTTTCCGATTTGGCTCAAACATTCCGGACGCTGTAGCAATGCCCATCATTAGAGAATCAGTTCTCTAAAAATAATCTACGCAGCAATTAGTTTTTCACCGCGTAAATCGGATGTCTGCATGTCGTATTCAGCGATGACATGCAGGCATTTACCCTCAAAAGCGATAACTCAAGGAGAAATCTAATGACTACTACAACTGACCTGCAACAAACTCAACCGGCAGTAGAGCAGCCCACAAAAGCACATCAGTGGCTTCAACAACTCGTAGGCGACTGGGCCTATGAGGTTGACGGCATGGCAGGACCAGACCAGCCCATGGAAACATCCACAGGGACAGAGAGCGTGAAATCTCTGGGTGACCTGTGGGTAGTCGCCGAAGGCCAGGGGGAAATGTGCGGCAGCCCCGCCACCACCATGATGACGCTCGGCTATAACCCTCAAAAACAGCGCTTTGTCGGCACCTGGGTGGGGTCGATGATGGCTCACCTCTGGGTCTACGACGGCGAACTCGACGCTGCCGAGCGGGTGCTCACTCTGCAATCTGAAGGCCCAGTCATGACTGGCGAAGGCAAAATGGGCCAGTATAAAGACGTGATCGAATTCAAGAGCCCTGATCACCGGGTACTGACCTCCTTTTTCTTAAGCGATGACGGCCAGTGGCAGCAGTTTATGACGGCCAACTACCACCGCCAGTAGCGGTTGCCCAAACAGCTCCTCGGCTGCGTCCCTCTCTGGCTTGAGGCACCCGAGGAGCTTTGACGATTGTGAATTTTAGTTTTGCCAGAAACCCCACAGCAGCAACTCCTCTGAATTGCTTTTCATTGATGTGGACGATGCCAGTGCCGAGCATCAGCGCATTGCGGCAATGGGGGTATCGATTGAGGTGGAACTGCGCGATGAACCCTGGGGCGATCGCCACACCCATCGAGACCGAAGCCCAGGGTGAGCGCTTCTTCCAGGTGAGCGACCCCAACGGGTGGTGATTCAACTGGTGCAATGGATGACGCCCTCAACGGCGTGATTGATTGGTAAAAATCTTGCAACATTAATTTGTAGTATGTATACTACAAATCTGTCGTTGATGCTTTAACAAAGCCGCAAAACACCTAAAAACATGGATGGGGGCCGATTCAGGTTGCTCGGAGGTGGCTAAAGCACCTCGTTTTAACTGAGGAATTGGCTATCCGATGGGGGTAATTACGAGGGCAATAAACTCTTCCATGTGAGCATTCCTGTCAGAATCCGACCTCAGAATCTGGCTAGACCAGCGCTACTACAGCGATGCCCGTTCCCCTATTTGGAGCAGTCCCACTATCGCCACCAGCGCTGGTGGCGATAGCTTTAGGTGAAGACTGATAAACCCTGGTTTATGCAGCTGTAGGGTGGGCAATGCCCACCGCTAACCAACGCTACTTATCCCAGACCTCTACTGCATAGTATTGATGAAACCCGTTTTCTACGTCATTTTAGCTAACTCATTGGTGGCAAGCCTAACCAACACCTTGGTCTGGTTTGGGGTCACGTTTTGGGTTTACCTGCAAACGCAGTCGGTGCTGGCGACCTCGGTAATGGCCGGGATATACCTGGTTACTGTCGCCATTTCTGGCTTTTTCTTAGGCTCACTGGTCGATCGCTACCGCAAAAAAACGGCCCTGCTGATTTCCAGTGTTGGTTCGCTGGTAATGTATGCAATCGCCTACTTAGTTTATGTATCTACGCCAGCGGCTGTTTTTGCCGACGCATCTAGCGCCATTCTCTGGGCATTTATTATTTTGGCGCTGATGGGGGCGATCGCCGGGAACCTGCGCACCATTGCCCTGCCCACCCTGGTAACGGTGCTGATTTCTGAAGCGGAACGCGACAAAGCCAATGGCTTGGTGGGCACCGTCAATGGGGTAGCTTTTTTGGCGGCTTCTATTGTAAGCGGGCTGGCAATCGGGTTTTTAGGTATGTACTGGATGCTGGTGATGGCGATCGCGCTCACCGTTCTGACCATTCTCCATTTGTGTACTATCCCCATTCCTGAAAAGCGAATTGTTCAGACCGAGGCAAAGCTCAATCACATTGATATTCGAGGCACCATTCAGGTGATTCGTCTGGTGCCCGGATTATTTGCGCTGATCTTCTTCAACTGCTTCAACAACTTTTTGGGCGGCGTCTTTATGTCGCTGATGGATGCCTACGGGCTATCTCTGGTGTCGGTACAGGTGTGGGGCACTGTGTGGGGAGTTTTGAGTTTGGGGTTTATTGTTGGCGGGTTGGCAGTGGCCCGATTTGGGCTGGGTAAAAGCCCGCTAAAAACCATGTTTCTGTCCAACATTGTGATGTGGATAGTGGCCATGGGCTTCACAATTCAGCCGTCGATTGTTTTGCTAGCGGTAGGGTTGCTGGCGTATCTCTGTCTAATTCCCGTGGTGGAAGCTTCCGAGCAAATGATCTTACAAACGATGATTCCGCTGGAGCGCCAGGGACGGGTGTTTGGCTTTGCCCAAAGTATTGAGCAGGCGGCCTCACCGCTTACCGCCTTTATGATTGGCCCGATCGCCCAATTTCTGTTTATTCCCTTCATGACCACCGGGGTCGGGGTCGATTGGATTGGCCCCTGGTTTGGCACCGGCAGCGATCGCGGCATTGCCCTGTTATTTACCCTGACAGGCTGCGTAGGGCTGGTGGTAACGGTGCTGGCGATGCGATCGCGGTTCTACCGCAGACTGGCAACAAATTATGAAAAGCGCTACGCAGAGAATCTCCAACTTGAGGCCAGGCAGCTTTCTTGAGATGTTGATTGCTACATTTTCAAAAATTATAACATCCCATGAAATTACCGAGGCAAACTTTAACCCTATTGAGGTTTTAGGCCATGACCAATCAACGCCCCGCAGGCGTCACTATTCTTGCCATGATTCACTTGATCGGTGGTGTGTTGACCGTGGGTGTCTCAGCCATAGTTTTTGGCGGGATATTTAATGCTGATGCAGCCGCAACGCCAGGTACAGAGATTAGTACGAGAGAGTTGTTAGCCGCTAGCGTTGTTATCTTCATTAGCGGTTTAGCTGGTCTTTTCACAAGCTACGGGCTATTTAATCTCAAAGGCTGGGGGCGGATTCTGGCCATAGTTTTTACCTTCATTAATGTTATTTATAGCCTGATCAATTTGTTTAAGGCAGTCAACATCGTCGGAGCCTTTGTCGGCATCTTTTTCTCTGGTTTTATTCTGTATTATTTAAATACTGTCTCTGTAAAAAGGGCATTTGGTAGAGTTTGAGTATCTTGGTTAAACTGGGTTGCCCTAGGGCTATTTTTGCTGGTTATAAAAATTATTTTTTCTCAGATTTTTGGGGCAGAAATCTTCTCCTTAGTTATGCCCATTTTGGGGTAGACGCGCTGGCATTTCACTAAGCAGAAGGATAGGCGATGACCGATTCCATTCGTTACCGTAATACTGTTCTGGCGTTGACCCAGGCCAAATGCGTGGCTACCCCGCTTCTACTGACTAAGCTGCACCGACCGTCACCGCGATCGCATCTGGTGAGGCGTGATCGCATTTTGCAAACCCTTCAGCAGGGGGTGAGCAGTCGGATAATTTTGGTGTCTGCCCCCGCTGGTTTTGGCAAAACGACAGCCCTGGGCGAGTGGGCGCAGCAGACCCAACAGCCGGTAGGCTGGCTGGCCCTAGACGAGCGAGACAACAACCCAAGGCGCTTCTGGAGCTATCTGGTGGCAGCCTTGCAAAAGGCAGATGGGTTGCTGGGAGAAGCCACGCTGTCGATGGTGCAATCGCCAGAACCGATCCCCTTTGAGGTCTTTTTAACGCCGCTCTTGAATGAGCTAACCCAGCTGCAAAGCGATCTAATTCTGGTGCTGGATGACTACCACGTGATCACCGCTCCGACTATCCACGAGGGGCTGAGGTTTTTGCTGGAGCATTTGCCTGCGGGGGTGCGGATGGCGATCGCCACCCGCAGCGATCCGCCATTCCCCCTGGCTCGCTGGCGGGTGCGGTCGCAGCTAACAGAGTTGCGAGCCACCGACCTGCGCTTCACCGATGCCGAAGCTACCACCTTTTTGCAACGGTCGCTTCCGCAGTCTCTCACTGAGGCTCAGGTGATGACCCTCCAGCAGCAAACCGAGGGCTGGATTGCAGGACTGCAGCTGGCGATGCTCTCCCTGCGGGAGTCGGCTAGCCCGACAGCGCTGCTAGCAACCTTTGGCGGCACTCAGCGATACATTTTGGACTATCTGGTGGAGGAGGTGTTGAACCGCCAACCGCCCTCCGTGCGGCAGTTTTTGCTGCGAACGGCGATCTTGGAGCAGCTGTGCGGTAGCCTCTGTGCCGCCGTGGTGGATGAAGCGGCGGTTAGCAGCACCCAGGCCCTGGAGCAGCTAGATCGGCAGAATTTGTTTGTAGTGCCGCTGGATGACGAGCGCACCTGGTATCGCTACCATCACCTGTTTGCCGAGGCCCTGCGCCACCAGCTCCAGCGGACGGAACCAGATCTGGCTCTGGGCTGCCACCGCCGCGCGGCCCAGTGGTATGAGCAGCAGGGTTACGTGGCCGACGCCCTGCACCACGCGATCGCCGCCGATGCCTTTGACTATGCCGCCCAGCTAATCGAGCGGGAAATGCAGACCAGCGAAAACCCGCGACTGGATGCCGTGGTGCTGAGTGATGCCCTGGCGACGCTGCCCCTCGACCTGGTTCAGGCCCGTCCCTGGTTGCTGGCGGCAAAGGCCTGGGTGGGGTTTACCGCTTCCCAGTTTGCCGAGGCGGTTGCCGTTATTGAACAGATGGAGCAACTGCTCGAAAAGAACATATCCGAGACGGAAAACACCGATCAGCTCTGGGGATTGGTGGTCGCCCTGAAGGGAATGAAGGCCCGACAGCAGGGGAATAACGTTGAGTCAGCCGCCTTTATGGAAAAGGCGCTACAGCTGTTGCCCCAAAACTATTCCTGGCTGCGATCGCTGATTCTGCTCAATTTGGGCGTCACCTATTTTGTCGATGACAACTACAATGCCGCCCAGCGGTTGCTGCCGGAGGTCAGCCGGATTGGTCGCGCGCGGGGGGCGGCAGATCCGGCGATCGCGGGGCTTTACCTACAGGCTCAGTTTCTCGCCCTGCGCGGACAGCTCACTGAAGCCACCGCCCTCTGCCAGCAGGGGTTAGACCTGGCGACAGAACGACGCTGGCTCGCCACCTATGCCGGAGTTCTGGTGCAGGTGGCGTTAGCCGATCTGCTGCGGCAGCAAAATCAGCTAGACGCCGCCGCCCACCATCTCGGCCAAAGCATCGATCGCGCCATTGCAAACCAGCAGCCCGGCCTGATGATGGGCTACATCACCCTGGCGCGGGTGCGTCAGGCCCAGGGCGATCTAGCGGCGGCCTGGGCGGCGATTCGCCAGGCCGAGCGGTGTCAGGTCTGGCTCTGGCCAACCATTCTCCCGGTCGCAGCCTGCAAGGCCCGACTGTGCCTGGTTGAGGGCAATCTCAATGCCGCGATCGCCTGGGTGGAGAGCAGCGGACTGACCGTGGACGATGACCTGCACTACAACACCACTGAGAAATGTCCCACCGCCGCTGAACTCATTTACTTAACCTACGCCAGGGTGCTGCTGGCCCAGGGGCAGCAGACCGCATCGGCCCCGCCTTTACAAACCGCCCTGCGATTGCTCACCCGCCTGCAAGCCCAGGCCCAAGCGGGCGGGCGCACCCTGCGCCTGATGGAAACCCTGCTGTTGCAGGCGCTGATTTGGCAGGTACAGGATGAGCGATCGCGCGCCTTAAATTACCTGCAACAAGCGTTAGAAATCCCGCATCAGGATAACGATATGCGTCTGTTTTTAGATGAAGGGAAAGCGATGGCAGACCTGCTTGCCTGCGCTGCTTCCAGCAGAGTTCAGACTAAAGAAGTAGTGAGATTACTGGCAATCTTTGAGCTTCAGCCAGCCCAGAAACCTGCTGTGGTGCAGCCGCTGGTGGAACCCCTGAGCGATCGCGAACTGGAGGTATTAACCTATTTGGCCACGGGCATGACCAACCAGGCGATCGCCGATGATCTATACGTCAGCCTCGCCGCCGTCAAATGGCACGCCCGCAACATCTACGGCAAGTTGGCGGTCAAAAACCGTACTCAAGCCGTCGCGAAAGCCAGGGAATTAGGAATCTTACAGTAGCAGCAGCTCAAGCTTCAGGATCTATCCTTTTGGTTAGTGAGTCGGTGGAGCGATCGCGCCATACTAAAACGCTATCGGACGCGTGACCCGACGTGACGACGATACGGTTCCCTTTAATCAAGCGGACGCTTGGCCAACAGTTGTGACTGATGTCGTCGCTGGCGCTGTACAGGAGGGTGCAACCTCTCTCGGCTAAACCCGAATTGAGAATTTCTCTATGGAAAAACAGATTGTTTATCTTTTCGTGTTCGACACCCTGGCTGACTGGGAGACGGGCTATGCGATCGCAGCCATCAACAACCCAGCCTACCAAAAACGTCCCAAACGCTACTGTGTGCAGACTCTGGGGCTATCCAGTGACCCCGTTACCACCATCGGCGGCATCACCATTCTGCCCGATGTATCCCTAGACGAAGTGGAGGCCGGTGCTATGCTGATTTTGCCCGGTGGTGAAGCCTGGGACGATGGCAAAAACGCTCCGATTCTAGAAACAGCTAAGGCTTTTCTCCAAACAGGCATCCCGATCGCAGCAATCTGTGGAGCGACCGCCGGACTAGCCCGAGCCGGGCTTCTAGACGACAGCCCCCATACCAGCAATGCTGCCGAATATTTGCAAGCCACCGGCTATCGTGGTGCAGCCCATTACCAAAACCAGCCTGCCGTCACCGCCGACAACGTGATTACGGCCAATTCAACGGCTCCAATCGAATTTGCCTACCACATCTTTAAAGCGCTCGATCTGTATGATTCGCCCGTTTTAGACGCCTGGTTTGGCCTTTTTAAGACCGGTGATCCGGCTTACTATTTTACGCTACAGCAGCTCACCGCCTCACCCCAACCTTAGCGGAGGAACCGATGAAAGCAACTATCCGGCAGCACTTTAAATCAGAACTTGCCAGGGCAAAATCAGCCACCGCAGAGCAAAACGTTGCGGCGGCCTGGACGGCTCTACAGCGGGCTCACCTGCTGGGGCAGAAAGATGCGATCGCCCACACCGTCGCTCACTGGCACATGCTCACTCTGGCCTGGCAACAACAGGATTTCAAAGAAATTAAAGGACAGATTATGCCGACCCTACTGGCCTTTCCCCTCTCGTATGACTTGGGGGATTAAGCTATGTCTCTTGCTGAGTTAATTCCTTTGGTGAACGATCTGAGCCAGTCAGACAAATTATCACTCTTCAAACTCTCAGCAGTACAAATCCCAGACGCTGAACTACAAATCATCTTTTCTGCATCAGAGTACCCGATTTGGTCACCCTACGACGCAACAGAAGCCGCAAATGTTTTGATGCAGATGATTCAGGATGACCGAGAGGCATCTACTCATGCCTAGTACGATCGAATTTCCTTTTTCTGCTGATGAAGCATTGCTGACGATTCCTATTGCTCTGAGTCATGCTGACTTTTCTATCTCCGCGAATGCATTGCTAGACACTGGGTCTACCGTCAATCTATTGACTTATAGCATTGGGGTTCAATTAGGTGCAATTTGGGAAGAACAAACCGTTCGGTTGCCATTAGCTGGAAATCTGGCAACGGTTGAAGCACGAGGCTTATTTGCGCATGTTCAGATCGGGACTCTAGAACCTGTTCGCCTGGCATTTGCTTGGGCACAAGTCTCTCAGATACCCTTTATTCTTGGGCAAACAAACTTCTTTCGGGAATTTGATGTCTGTTTTCAGCGATCGCGGCGCACAATCGAAATCATCCGCCTCTAAACCTTATTCTCGTTCAGAGATTACTAGTTGATCCTCAATTATTTCCAGACAAAGGTGTAGCGGCAGCTCGTTTCGGCTAAAGCCCAAAATTCTTTCGACCAGATCATTAATTTCTTCTTGAGGTACTTCATGAGCCTCAAGATAGTAAATATAGCCCTCCAGATCGGAGTGAGACAATTCTTTACGGGCAATCATCTGTAAATCATCATTTAGCAATAATGATCGAGCATCGATTGGAACATGACCAATAGAGGGAAACAAGTCTCTCAATTGTTCTAGAGTTGGTGTGTCAGTGAGTTTTTCGGCGAATAAAGCTGCATGATACGCATCACGGTTGAAGTCAAGCATGCGGAATACGGATACTTGACCGTCATCAGATGAGATCGATGCATAGTACCCGCCCCACACTAGGTCAAGGTTAAGCTGTTTTTCCATTGGCCTTCACAAAACTCAAAATCCTTCTTCAACGCCGTCTAACAAATCAATCAACTGCTCGTTTGGGCGAGCAATCGTTTGACGGAGACGGCTACATTCTCAAAAGCCAGGGGAATAATGCTGCCGTCTTGTACGGTTGTTCGCTGTTTGTATTGGCCTGCTATCGGCTGCCTGAATATCGTGACCTGCATTGTCGATAGACTTGCAACCCAATATTCGGGAATCTCGGCGGCGGCGTAAATAGCGGTTTTAATGCTCAAATCTTGCTTCAGGCTCGTTTGAGCAACCTCGACCAGCCAAAAAATATCTTCGGGGTGCGGATGGCGATTACAGTAGGTCGATTCGGGCAGGCGAACCACGGCAATATCCGGTTCTGGTTCAGAATCTGCCAGGGTAATGGGGCCATTGAAGCGAACCTCGGCCTTCCCTGCCAGCAGTGTTTCCAGGTATTTTGCCCCCTGTTTTGCAGTCGTGTAGTGGATCGGGGTTTCTGGACTCATCTCAACGATCTCTCCCCTCAGCAACTCGACCCGGCGCGTCTGTAGAATGCCCGCCTGGATCATTCGGTGGTAGTCGTCTACAGACCATTTAGCGAGGGTTTTCATCGCAAGCTCACTTAATCATCCTCTCGCTATCAGTATAGAGGTGCTGTTGGGAGGAGTCCCTATCCCATATCACTGTAGACTCGCCCCTTCCAGGCACCACCCTGACCTGCCCAGTGCCGTCGCGCCGAGTCGAGCGTCATCAGCGTGTAGAACAGCGCAATGATCGGCAGCGCCAGAGCTAATAGAGGATTACCGCCGTAGAGGCGCAGTGTGGGCCAGTAGGCTAGAGCCATTAACAACCACCCCGCCAACCCGGTCAGCGCCAGGGTCGGGTTGCCCCAAACCAGCCCCAAACCTACGCCGAGGGGCGAGACCAGGTAGACGAGCACCATGCCCAGCACCGTGCCGACCAGCAGCCAGGGTGAGTAGTTGAGCTGCGTGTAGGCGCTGCGGGCGACCATATTCCAAATACTGTGCAGATCAGGGTAGGGGCGCAGGCTGTGGATGGTGGTGCTGAGGCCGAGCCAGATTGGTCCATTGGCTTTAACCGCTGCTCCCAATGCGCAGTCGTCAATTAAGGCCTGTCGAATGGCCTGGAGACCGTTGATCTGCTGTAGAGCGCTAAAGCGGATCAGAGCGCATCCTCCCGCTGCCGCTGCGGTTCGTTTTTGGGGGTTGTTCACCCAGGGGAAGGGGTAGAGCATCTGAAAAAAGAAAATAAAGGCGGGAATCAGCAGCCGTTCCCAAACGCTCTCGCAGCGCAGCTGCACCATTAGCGATACCAGATCGAGCCTGTCGCCCTCGGCCTTACTCACCAACTGCTGAGTGCTGGTCGCATCGTGCTCAATATCCGCATCGGTAAATAGCACGTAGTCGGGCGGGGTAATCTGCGATGCCAGGTAGCGCCAGCCCTGCTCCATCGCCCAGAGCTTGCCCGTCCAGCCGGGAGGGAGGGTTGCGCCTGGGAGGATGGTCAGGCGATCGCCCCGATCTACTGCGATCGCCGCTTCCTTAGCCACCGCCGCCGTTCCGTCACTGCTCTGATCATCCACCAGCACCACGGACAGGTTGCCGGGGTAGGTCTGAGTGAGGTGCGATCGCACCGCCACCCCAATCAGCTCCGCCTCATTGCGGGCCGGAATCACCACCGCCACCGTGGGCCAGGTGGCCAGAGGAGTCACGCCATCGGCATCAAGCCGCTGGTCAGCCCGCCAAAACTGGCCCCAAAACAGCAGCATTCCAACCCAGATTAGGAGGGCCAGACTCGTTAAGCTCAACGCTAAGATCGCCATCACCATGCCTGCGGTTAATTCTTTCGCATCATAGAGGCGATCGCGATCGCTGACGACGCTAAGCTAGAGCAAAAGGCACTCCCAGGAGACTTCCATGGCTCAAGCCAACCCCAAAATTCGCTGGACGACTGCCGATTTAGAGGTTCTGGCCGCCGACGAATGGAAGCGCTACGAAATTATTGATGGGGAGCTGTGCGTGACTCGCGCTCCCCATATCAAACATCAAGATACTGCTGGAGAGATCTATGCCCAGTTGCTCCTATGGTCAAAGCAGAGCGGGTTGGGTAAACCGTCCCTGGCCCCAGGACTGATTTTTACCGACACCGACAACGTCATTCCCGATGTGATTTGGAGTTCCCACGATCGCCTCGCCGCCCTGACGGATGACGAAGGCCACCTGCGCGGTGCACCAGAACTGATTGTAGAAGTGCTCTCTGAGGGCAGCACCAACGAGCGGCGCGACCGCGAAGCCAAGCTCAAGCTCTACTCCCAGCAGGGCGTGCAGGAATACTGGATTGCCAACTGGCGACTGCGGCAGGTAGAAGTCTATCGCCGCCAAGCCGCTCAGCTCCAGCGAATTGCGACGCTACTGGCAACAGACAACCTTGAATCACCACTGCTGCCAGGGTTTCTCTGTCAGGTAGGCAGCTTTTTCTAGATAGACTGTTTAGGTTTAGAGTTGCCCCTCCTAGGCAGTGTTTTAAAACCTGCGATACGATGGGAGTGTAGATTAGTACACTTAAACTGACAGCCTTTGGTAGAACGCAATCCTATTTCACGACGAGATTTGACCAATGATCAATGGCAACGCTTGCAGCCCTTGATGCCTAAACCGAGCCCCGAAGGCGGACGACCGCCTAATGACCATCGCATTACCATCAATGGCATTCTTTGGGTCTTGCGCACCGGTGCCCCCTGGCGCGATTTGCCCGACCGATATGGGGCATGGGAAACCGTATCAGGACGATTTTATGCCTGGCGCAAACGCGGACTTTGGTCTGAGATCCTGGAGCAATTACAACAGGACGCCAATACGGCTGGGGAGTTTGGCTGAACGCTCCATTTTGTCGATGGCAGCGTGATTCGAGCCCATCAGCACGCCGCTGGTGCTAGCGACAGTTCAGCCGAGCAAGAAGCTCTCGGCTATAGCCAAGGTGGCTTCAGTACCAAAATTCACCTCCGTTGTGAAGCCTCTGGCAAACCGGTGACGTTCTTGCTCACAGTCGGCCAGCGTCATGAGGCGGTGATGTTTGAGCCATTAATGGAGCAAGGGGCCGTCAAGCGAGAGGGACCAGGGCGTCCTCGTCTCCGTCCGAAACGGGTTGCAGGGGATAAGGGGTATACCGGCAAACCCATTCGTGACTATCTGCGACGGCGGGGGATTGGCGCAGTGATTCCCCGCCGGGCGAATGAATCTCGCCAGGGCACTCGCTTTGACCGCGCCGCCTATCAAGAACGAAATCGGGTCGAGCGTACGCTAAATCGATTGAAGCAGTATCGGCGCATTGCCACACGCTATGAGAAACGAGCGGTCAATTATCTCGCCATGCTGACGATTGCGGCAATTATGCTCTGGCTTTAGACCTTCAATCCTGAATCTGGCTCACGGGTCCTTGACCGCAACAGATGGTGTTGGAGAGGTTTTAAAACACGCCCTAGTCAGGACCTAGAATGCTGTGCCCCTACGCAAAATTCGTCTGGGCTATCTTTCCCTGGCGGGAGCATTTGCATTATGCTGCCTCAGTGACCGCAGCGTTCAGAATGTGAGGGATGGCTATGCAGACTCAAGAACCGCAGCAGTTGACCGGGCTTGATCGGGCCATCGCCGCCGCCCAAAACTACCTGCTGGCTCTCCAGCACCCCGACGGCTACTGGTGGGCCGAGCTAGAGTCAAACGTCACCATTACCGCCGAAATCATTCTGCTGCACAAGATCTGGGGCACCGACGGCGCGCGGCCCCTGGCCAAAGCCGAGCACTATCTGCGATCGCACCAGCAATCCCACGGCGGCTGGGAACTGTTCTACGGCGACGGCGGCGACCTCAGCACCTCCGTCGAAGCCTATATGGCGCTGAGAGTTCTTGGCGTGCCCGCCAGCGACCCGGCCCTGCTGAAGGCGAAAGACTTTATTCTCAAGCACGGCGGCATCAGCAAAACCCGCATTTTCACCAAGCTGCACCTGGCCCTGATCGGCTGCTACGACTGGCGCGGCCTGCCCTCGCTGCCCACCTGGATCATGCTGCTGGAGTCGCCGTCGCCGTTTACCATCTACGAACTTTCGAGCTGGGCGCGGGGCAGCACCGTGCCGCTGCTGGTGGTCTTTGACCAAAAGCCGGTCTATCAAATCCAACCTGCTATCAACGTAGATGAACTCTACGCCGAGGGCATCGCTAACGTGCGCTGGGAACTGCCGAAAGCGGGCGACTGGAGCGATATCTTTGTCTGGCTCGACGGCGCGTTTAAATTTGCTGAATCGATCAACTTCACCCCGTTCCGCGACGAGGGTCTGCGCAAAGCCGAGCAGTGGATTCTAGAACGTCAGGAGGCGACGGGCGACTGGGGCGGCATTATCCCCGCCATGCTGAACTCGATGCTGGCCCTGCGCTGCCTCGGCTACAACGTCAACGACCCGGTGGTGCAACGTGGTCTACGAGCGATCGACAACTTTGCGGTAGAAACCGACGACACTTACTGGGTGCAGGCCTGCGTTTCCCCCGTGTGGGATACGGCGCTGGGCATGCGATCGCTGACCGATTCGGGCCTGGACCCCGCCCACCCTAGCCTGGTGCGGGCGGGCGAATGGCTGCTCGAAAAGCAAATCTTGGACTACGGCGACTGGATTGTCAAAAATCCCCAGGGCCAACCGGGGGGCTGGGCGTTTGAATTTGACAACCGCTTCTACCCCGATGTGGACGACACGGCGGTGGTGGCCATGGCGCTGCAAGATATCAAACTGCCGGATGAGTTGTTGAAGCGTGAGGCGATCGCCCGAGCCGTGCGCTGGGTCGCCACCATGCAGTGCAAAACCGGGGGCTGGGCCGCCTTCGACATCAACAACGATCAAGACTGGATCAACGCCGTCCCCTACGGCGATCTCAAGGCGATGATCGACCCCAGCACCGCCGATATCACCGCCCGAGTGCTAGAGATGCACGGTCGCCTCAGCCGCGAACCCGGCCTGGCGGCCCGCTACGACCGCGACCTCACCGCCCAACGGCTGGAGCGGGGCTTGGCCTTTTTGCTCAACGAGCAGGAGGCCGACGGCAGCTGGTTTGGCCGCTGGGGTGTGAACTACATCTACGGCACCAGCGGGGTGCTGTCGGCGCTAGCGCTGATGGCACCCGATTCGCACAGCGATCCCTACGGGAAGCGGGCGGGCGGGGCAATCGCTCGCGGCGTCAGCTGGCTGATTAGCTGCCAAAACCCCGATGGCGGCTGGGGCGAAACCTGCCGCAGCTACGATGACCCCGCCCTCAAGGGACAGGGGCCGAGCACGCCGTCTCAAACCGCCTGGGCGCTGCTGGGGCTGCTCGACGCGGGTAGTTCTGGAGCCGCCGAGCTGGCCATCGAAAAGGGCATTCGCTATCTGCTTGAGACGCAGACCGCCGAGGGCACCTGGAACGAGCAGGAGTTTACCGGCACCGGCTTTCCGCGCCACTTCTACATTCGCTACCACCTGTATCGCCACCATTTTCCGCTAATGGCCCTGGGCCGCTACCGAGCGCAGGCTTGATGTATTGCAGCCGTTGATTGTATGGGGGCGTAGCATATGTTGTGCAACATAAGGGTATCCCCCTGAGTGCGACACAAAGCTATGCCCCCTGTGCCAAACTGGTCACAACTTATTCACCTGCAAGCGGGCCAACTTATTCGGTGCAATGAGCCGTAGCTGTGATTTATGGGCCATTAGCACCACTGTTGTGAACGGCTATATCCACCCACTGGGCGAGGGTGTAACCGAGCGAAAACCGCTAGTTTAAATCAACTGTAATAGTTGCTCAATCTGGGCGATCGCTGCGATCGCCCACCTGATCTGCTGACGCTTTTTGATCAGCCCTTCCTGTCGCAGTCAGCTTACAGATTTGAGATCTGCTGCGCCCATCAACGGGTATTTCTAGCCCCTTTGACGCACGAATTAACGCTTAATTCGCAGCAAAATGAGGGCCACTGTCACATTCTGCTATCAACCGTTTGTTATGCAAATTCCATTAGATATCACGTACCGCGATGTCGATAAAACCCCTGCTTTAGAAGCGCTCATTCGCTCCAAAGTGGATAAGCTAGAAGATGTGTGCGATCACATCATGGGGTGTCATATCGCCGTCGAGCGCGCCCACACTCATCCCAGCCACGGGTCGCCCTACCGCGTACGACTCGATTTAACCGTCCCCCCTGGCCACGAAATTGCCGTGGCTAAAAACCCCGGTGAGGGCGTGCAGTACGACTCTCTAGAAACCGTCATTCGCGATGTGTTTGATGCGGCCCGTCGTCAGCTCAAAGAACTGACTGAAAAGCAGCAAAACCACACCAAGAGCCATCCCGAACAGGTTGTCGGCGGTATTGTTAGCAAGCTGTTTCCCTCCCAGGGCTATGGCTTTCTAAAAAGCCTGGACGGGCAAGAGATCTACTTTCACAGCAACAGCGTTTTGCATGATGCCTTCGATCGTCTCACCGTAGGGGCTGGCGTTCAGTACTTTCTTTCGGAAGGCATTGATGGCCCCCAGGCCAGTACGGTGAGATTGCTGGACAAGTCTGGCGTTCGCCCCCCTGACGATCGCTCTGACTCAGCCCCCATTGAGCAACCCCAGGGATGGGGCTACCAACAGACGTAACCTTGTGAATGCTTGGGCTGTTTTAGATTAAATCTGTCTTGAGAGACCCTGATTCAAAACAGAGATCTCGTAGGGACATTGCACAGCGCAATGCCCCTACAAACCAGGGGGTATACGGGCAGGATTTGCTCTAGACATAGCCGTTCCCTTCGACTTCGCTCAGGGAACGGCTATAGCTGTTTTTGTTGTTGAGGGTGCCACGCTAGCGGCATGGACGATTGGTACTAAACGGAACCAGCGGTAGCAGGCACGTTCTGCGCCGTTTCGTTATCTAGCCCCACCAGTCGGGCGCTCAGATCCCACAGTTTGCGAGCCTTGGCGTCGTCCTGAGCTTCGTTTGAAACCTCCTGGGCAAAAGAGCGGCGACCGGGCTTTTGGCGGTTGCCCCAGCTCCAGTACATGCCTGACTCCTTCAGTTCGGGGTCGGTGACCACATCGGCGACCCGCTCGCCCGCCAGCTTCTGGGTCACGTAGCCGCCCGTAACGTTCTTTTGGAACCAGGGGAAGATAGTCTGAAACGCCTTGAAGTGGTTGCGGAACAGCGGCGTATCGGCCACGCAGCCGGGATACAGCGAGCTAAAGGTAATGCCCGTCTCATCGTGGTAGCGGCGGTGCAGCTCGCGCATGGTCAGCACGTTGCAGAGCTTGCTGTCTTTGTAGGCTTTGCCCGACTTAAACTTTTTGCCGTTGATCATCGAGACGGGGGCTTTGAACCCGGCCTCAAAGCCCTCCAGGTTGCCCAGGTCGGGGGGCGCAGGAATGGGGATTTTGCCACCCAGTTCTTTGGGGTTGGCGGTGACGGTGCCGAGAATGATCAGGCGCTTGTCGGCGGCAGACGATGCCTTGAGGTCATCCAGCAAGAGGTTGCACAGCAAGAAGTGGCCCAGGTGGTTGGTGGCCACGCTGATCTCGTAGCCGTCTTCGCTGTACATCGGCTCTTTGAGCAGGGGGTAGTAGACGGCGGCGTTGCACACCAGCGATTCTAGACTGCGCCCCGTAGCCCGAAAGTCGCTGACAAACTGGCGCACGCTGGCCAG
This sequence comes from Nodosilinea sp. AN01ver1, assembly GCF_050565655.1. NCBI lineage: Bacteria > Bacillati > Cyanobacteriota > Cyanophyceae > Nodosilineales > Nodosilineaceae > Nodosilinea > Nodosilinea sp. AN01ver1. Next base: position 25,072 of record NZ_JBNXVS010000015.1, read on the forward strand.
AGACCCCAGATCGAGGTGAATAATGCTGTAGCTGCCGTTCGGCATGCCAATGTCCTGGGCCACCTGCTTGGTTTTATCGACGTTGCGGCAGGCCATAACAACGTGCCAACCGCGATCGGCCAAAGCTTTGGCAGCATTTAGCCCCACCCCAGATGACGCGCCGGTAACAATGACTGTTTTCTGCTGTTCCATGACTATCCAAAGACTGAAAAATCGCTTGTAATTTTCCAGTGTTAAGGATTGCACAGGCACTAAGGCAATGTCTTAACGTTTTTTGAGGTGTTGTTACATGGGCTTATAGGTGAAGCTGAAATTTCAGCTTCACCTGTAAGCCTCTAGGTGAACGAACTCGCCCAGTCTTTGGCCCAGTGCAGGTGCTTGTGCACCTCGTCCAGAGTTTTGGCCTCGCTGTAGAGGCGCAGCACGGGCTCGGTGCCGCTAAAGCGAATCAGCAGCCAGCTGTCGTCGGCCAGGGTAAGCTTATAGCCGTCGACATCGAGAATGTTGGTGACGGCTTTACCAGCTACCTCCTCGGGCGGTGCAGTGGCGAGAGCATCGAGCAGTTTGGCCTGCACATCCATGCTGGCCAGGGGCAGATCGATGCGATCGTACTCGGAGAAGTAGCCCACCTTCTCCTGCAGGCTGCGGTAGTAGTCGCTGAGGTCCAGGCCCGAGGCGACCACGGCTTCTAGCACGTAGAGGGCCGACATCAGCGCGTCGCGCTCGGGGATGTGGTGGCCGTAGCCAATGCCGCCCGACTCTTCGCCACCCAGCAGCACTTTGGCCTCCTGCATGCGATCGGCGATGTACTTGTAGCCTACGGCGGTTTCGTACAGTTCCAGGCCGTTGAGCTTGGCCACCGCCGGAATCAGGTTAGAACCGCTGATGGTCTTCACAATTTCGCCGCTGTAGCCCCGCCGCGACTTCAGGTGGTCGATCAAAATGGGGATCAAAATCTGGGAGCTGAGGAAGTTGCCCTGGCCATCGACGGCGGCAATGCGATCGCTGTCGCCATCAAACACCAGACCCACCTTGACGCCCGCCTGGGCCGGATATTCTTTGACGGTCTCCAGCATTTCGCCCAGGTACTTGGGCAGGGGCTCGGGTGGGTTGCCGCCAAACAGCGGGTCGGCGTCGCTGTGCAGCTCGTGAACGCTGGCTTCGCCCAGCAGGCGGGGCAGACCACCGCTGGCAGAGCCGTGCATAACATCGGCAAACACCGTTAGCCTGCCGCTCGAAATCGCCTTTTGAATCGCGGCCACATCGACCTCGGCCTGGAGGGCGTCGCAGTAGGCGGGCCAGGGGTCAAAGGTTTCGATTTGCCCGGCTTTGCCCAACGGAGCGGGCGGGTTGGGCAGCAGCGCCTCGACCTGCTTGGTCACCTCAGGAGAAACCGAGCCGCCAAAGGCCCCTTTGATCTTGAGCCCTGAGTAGGCCGGGGGATTGTGGCTGGCGGTAATCACGATCGCCCCCAGCAGCCCCTGGTGCCTGGCGGCGTAGCTGAAGGCCGGGGTAGGGGCATAGTCTTGGGAGAGCAGCACCTCAAACCCCTGCGCTGCGATCGCCTCGGCAGCGGTACGGGCAAACTCGGCCCCCAAAAAGCGGCGATCGAAGCCCACCGCCACGGTGCGGCTGCCCGTTTCGGACCCAAAGCAGCGGTGCAAAACATGGGCCGATATCGCCGCCACCTGAGCCACGCGCTCAAAGGTGAAGTCGGCGGCAATAATGCCGCGCCAGCCATCGGTGCCAAACTTGATCGGCTTTGGGGTCGCTGGAATAGGGCCAGAGGGTGCTGCCATAGCAGATTCCAAATATCAGAGTAGGAGAGCAGATTTTTCTAGAGTTTACCCGCTTACTTCGGCGGTGACACGGCCAGGGCGGCGGCACCACGCACAATTTACTCAATCGGCTGGTTTTGCCGAAAAGTGTTGAAAGATTGGCGAATTCTCCTGATGCGATCGCGGCCTGGCCGCAAATGCTAGATGCGTTAGGCCGTGGCGGGGCTGTTTTAGGGAAACTGAAGCCGGGTTAAGCCTGTGGCGCAGCGAATACTTGGACTGAGTTGGGTCGTGGCGAAGGCTTTAGACGCTATGATTCGTCGCCGTCGATCCAACTAATTGCCAACGGTGGGTGGCTACTGTGCTACCCTAGTCAAGTGAAAACGGGATGTAGCGCAGCTTGGTAGCGCACTTCGTTCGGGACGAAGGGGCCGTGGGTTCGAATCCCGCCATCCCGATTCCTCTAAAACCTACTGCGGAAGCGCCTTGTAGCCGACGCATCAACCTTTTGATGACCCTAACATATTGTCAATAAGGGGGGTGAGGTTGGCTACTTTTGGACGCTTTTGGACGTCTGAGTGGTAGGAAATTGGTAGGAAGATGACTACTATGCAACCCCCCGTAGCGGCACGCCCGACGCTGAGCCGCGAGCTAGATAGAAGCCTTGTCAAGGTAGAAAGCGATAAAGGCAGGCTGAGATTACGCTTTACCTATGGAGGCACACGCCATTACATAGCCGTTGGCTTGCCTGATTCCAGAGTTAACCGCATCGTGGCCCAGCAGAAGGCGACTCAGATCGAATTGGATATTGCCTCCGGCAACTTTGATGAGACCCTCAAGAAGTACAAGCCACCCAAAGCTGTCGCTAAAAAGCGCGAGGCAACCACCGTGACTGGGCTATTTGAGAAATTCACAGCGGTTCAGACCAAAGCCAAAGACTTGCAAGTGGGTAGTCTTTGCCGATATGGAGCTACGCAGCGACATTTAGACGCATTTTTCTCAACTAAGCCAGCAGACGCTGTGGATGAGAGCAGTGCCGCTGCTTTTGCTGAGTACTTGCGAAAGCGAGTGGTCGAACGAACGGCTAAAGACTACCTAACCCTGGTTAAGTCTTGTTGGAACTGGGCTGAGCAGACACTCGGACAAAACCCCTGGGCATCCGTTCTAGAGAGGGTGAAACCAGCCCCTAAGCAGAAGGTTAAGCCATTTACATTGGCTGAGGTTCAAGCTATCTTAGCGGCGTTTAGAATGGATCGCTACTACCAGCACTACGCCGACTTCGTGACGTTCCTATTCGGTACAGGCTGTCGTTTTGGGGAAGCTGTAGCCCTGAAATGGAAGCATATTGCCGATGACTACTCAACGGTATGGATTGGCGAATCTGTTTCTAGAGGCGTCCGTAAGACTACCAAAACTGGGAAGGATCGGACGATAACCCTTACCCCCACGGTGGCAGAGATGCTATCTGCTAGAAAACCTACCAACGTAGATCCTGAAGCATCAGTTTTTCCATCGCCGAAGGGAAAGCTCCTCAACGACCATACCTTCCGTCGCCGAGCCTGGACAAAAATCTTGACCCGGCTCGAAATTACCTACCGGAAGCCTTACTCTACCCGCCATACTGCCATCAGCCATGCTCTGGCGAATGGCGCAAATCCTCTAGCGGTAGCAGAGCAAACAGGTCACGATCCCCAAATTTTGTTCAAACATTATGCCTCCGTCATTCAGAAATCTGCTGTGATGGTGGAATTTTAAAGCGCTAGCTTTATAGCTTGTGTCCGGCCCAAACTACTCTGCCCATGATGCTTAGGCCATTCGACTTGCTAGACAGGTCTAGGGAAAAAGCTTCGTAGGCAGGGTTATCACTTAGCACCCGGAAGTTATTTTCGGGGATGTATTGCAAGCGCTTAATCAAAATTCGCTCATTTAGCTTAAACAGGAAAAGGCCATGGTCGATAGCCGCTAACTCCCTAACACTGGTATCTACTAGGACTAGGTCTCCGAGAACCAGGGTAGGCTCCATGCTTTCGTCCTGAACTTGGGTCAGGAGTAAGTGGTCATAAGACTTTGGGAACTCAGACTTGAGCCAGTCCGTCTGGAAAGCTAGTGGATCCTTATAGACATACTCTTTGGCGTTTCCTTCTCCCAAGCTGTTACTCTCAGTCTGACCACCAGCCAGCCATTCTACGCTGACGTTTGCCGTGCGTGCTATGGCGAGCAGTGCAGGTCGGGTAGGTTCGCTTTGGCCGTTGAGGTATTGTCGCAAAACTGTGTCAGAGAAACCACAGCTTCGTGCAAAGCCTCGAATGCTATTCTCTCCAACAGCCTGCTTTAATCGCTGGGGGAAATTGTTTGAGTCGGCTAATACCGCCTGCCCCTCATCAGAAGGCGTGTTATTCATCGCAAGTCCACGATCACTACTGCAAATTATAGCGCTTGACATGCGCGTTATTAATTGTTAGCTTCATCGATATATTGATGGAGCTTCGTTGATCTTATGCACGTAGAGGATATTAAGGCAGCCCTTCGTAAGCAAGGCTGGACGTTAACCGGCATTGCCAAAGAGCTCGGTGTGGGGCCTTCTGCCATCTCCCATGCCCTGACGAGGCAACGGTCCCGCAGGGTTGAAAAAGTGATCGCGGCCAAACTTGGCTTATCTCCTCGGGAGATCTGGCCTCAACGTTATAAAGGAGGGGCAACCCATGAATCAGTTTGTCAGCAAGCAGGAAGCGTTACAGTACCTCAATCTCAGCAGCACTACCTTAAAAAAATACAGATTGCAGGGCCTGTTAATCGAGGGCATTCACTGGGTTCGCATTAATAGCCGCTGTACTCGCTACAACTTGGAGCTCATCAAAGATTGGCTCCAAAACCGCCATGACCCAGTGGCCCATCAGCGAGCTATCGAAGTCTATCAGGCCAGTTTGTTGAGTAACCATCGAAAAGTTTCTCAGCGGTCTAATCGTCGATAACCTCAGGGGCATCAAGCCACCTTAGTATCTTGATAGTCCATCAAGTATGTGATGAAGAGTTAGGCTTAGAATCTCATTCTTGAAGCCTATAAAAAAACACCCTAACTACAACGCAGCAAGGGTGTCAGATTTTCTTTGTTTATTTTCTAAGCCAGGCCAATCAACATCCTGATGTGGTTTTCGCCGAACCGCCCAGGGCATTAATCTGCTGCTAGAAGTGGTGTCTTCAACTATAGCAAAGACATCGAAAATGTCCACCCTGGGCACAGCTTACGGTTAAAAAAGCCGGTTGATTGTGATGGCCTGGCTCCTAACTTCAGGAGCTAACCATGGCACAGTACATTTACTCGGGGCGATCGCGCCCCTGTCCAATTTGTGGACGCACCAAAGACCAAGACTGCCGCTGGAATGAGGAGGTGGTGTTCTGCCACACCCACATAGAGCAGGATGGAGCGGTAGACGGCTATGTCTATCGGGGCGCAACAGCCGATGGTATGTGGGGGCAATACTTTGCAGCCACCGCCTCACCCGAGAAGCCGGTTCGCCCCCAGCAGCGGCAGGACTATTTCTATCCCAGCCGCGCCGGGCAGCCGCTGGTGAAGGTGACGCGGGTGGATCGGGGCAACGGTGCAAAGTTTTTTGTGCAGTATCACTGGAACGGGCAGCAGTGGGTCAAAGGGCTGACCCCTGAGATTAGAGCCCAGGTGCCGATCTACCGCTACCGGGATGTCCAGAATGCCATATCCATCGATCAACCTATCTGGATGGTGGAGGGAGAAGGCTGCGCCGATGCCCTATGGAACATTGGCATTCCTGCGACCACGACCCTGGGTGGCTCGAAGAAGTACCGCAGCTATGGTGATTACCGTCAGGATTTGCAGGATGCGAGCTTGGTGCTGTGTCCGGATCGCGACCAGGTCGGCATTGTTCACATGGAAGAAGTCGCTCAGGACTTTCCCTCGGCTCAGTGGTGCTACCCCTACCCTGACAGCCTGCGCTGGCAGAACCTGCCGAAGCATGGCGGGCTGGATGTAGCGGATTGGATTCACGACGGGGCCACAGCGGATCAGATCAAAGCGGCGGTGCAAGACCGACGGCAGCTGGAAGTCAACTCTAATCAAGGCCCCGAGCGACTGTCGGTGCAGGCCTTACAAGACCAGATCCGCACCTACCTGGGCACCAGCCCCACCGAACTGGCCCTGGCGGCACAGGTGGTGCAATGGCACCAGGAGACAGGTCTATCGGCCAAGGATATCAGCAACCTGGTCACCCTCGTGCAGGCGGAGCTGGAGCAAACCGAGGAGCGGGACGATCGCCGGGCCGAGATTCACCAGCTGCTTAAAATTGGCGACTACCAGCTGTGTCTGAGGGAGTATCTTCACTCCGACTTGGCAGAACCCCTGGAGCAGATTGCTGACTGGATTGGCGCGACGCCAGCGGCGATGCTGGTGACGCTGCTGCCGGTGGCGGCGTCTTTGCTGCGGGTGGGTACGGAGCTAGAGATTGATGCTGGGATGGGGTTCTCGGTGCCGCCGATTGTGTTCACCGGGCTGGTGGCCCCCTCGGGCAGCAAGAAAAGCCCGATTCAGCGGCAGATTCTGGGGCCGCTCTCGCTGCTCCAGGCGGAGGCCGATCAAGAGTATGAGTATGCTGCATCGGAATATGAGGTTGACCTGCGGGATTGGGAGCAGACCCGAGCGGAGGATAGGGGCATTCGCCCCAGGAAGCCAATGCCACGGGAGTATCACACCTCGGATGCGACACGGGAGGCGATCGCCCGCATTCAAGCCCAACAGCCGGAGCGGGGTATTTTGGTGACGCCGGATGAGCTGGCGGGCCTCTTTAAGGGGCAGAACCAGTACCGCAATGGCCGGGGCAACGATAAGGAGTCACTGCTGACGGCCTTTGATGGCTCGGGGCTGAAGGTGGATCGGGCTAGCGGTTTACGGATTAGCCTGCCGCGCACCAGCCTGAGCCTGACGGGGACGATTCAGCCCGATATTCTGCGGGAGATGTTGGGGGATTGCTCGGATGCCAGTGGCCAGTGGGCCAGGTTTCTGTGGTGTCTACTGCCGCTGAAGCCTGCGCCCTTTCCCCGGCGAACGGTGCGCTATGACGTGTCGGATCGGCTCTATGGCCTCTACCAGCAATTGGAGGGATTGACGGCCCAGTGCTACCGACTGAGCCCTGAGGCCAAGGCCTTATTTGCCGATTGGTATGACCAGTTGGATCAGCTGCGGGTGATGGAGACCCACCCAGGATTGCAGGCAGTCTATTCCAAGATGCAGGGCTACACGGGACGGCTGGCGCTGATTCTGCACTGCCTGAATGCGGCAGTGGAGGGGCGTTTACCGATCCATGCGGTGGAAGCGAGCCAGATGCAGGCGTCAATTAAGTTGGGGCGCTGGTTCATTGGCCAGGTGAAGCTGCTCTATGCGGACGGGAATACGATGGATGGGGCGCTGGAGCCGGTCTATACGAAGCTGATTCAGCTCTCTCGGGTGCGGGGCTGGCTGCGGGCGAAGGATGTGCGGAATTATGAGCGTAGTTTACGCAAGGCGGGGGTGGAGGTGATTCGCGCTCATTTTTTGGAGCTGGAGGCGATGGGGTATGGGGAAACCCAGGGGATGGGGAATCGGCTGCGGTGGCGAGCAACGGTAGACGCGGTAGACAGATTTGAGGAAACGGTAGACACCCCGTCTACCGCTGAAAGCATTGATGGGCAAGGATTATAGCGAAACGGTAGACAAGTAGACAGGGTTTGCCAATGGGGAATTGCTAGGAAAGTGTCTACCGTCTACCGAAATGGCTGAAGAGCTTACAGATAAGGGCTTTTGCCCGGTAGACAGAGTGTCTACCGGGCGTCTACCGTGTCTACCGACAGAAGCAAGTAGAACCAAGTTAACCATCGCGACTGGGAGAAGGATTAGCGAGAACGCAGATTTTCTCGAATCTGGGCCATGGCGGAAGGACCTTCGACGAGGTCGCCGCGCTGGGCTGCTTCCCAACCAATCTGGGCATCTTGCTGGAGTTCGGGGAATCGCCCTTGATAGATGTCGTCTTGCTGGTCTAGCAGGTGTATGCCTGCTGTGATGACATCTAAAGCAGATTGGTATTTGCCAGCGGTCAACTGGCGTCGGATGAGTTGCTCTAGTTCAGGGGGGAGGACGATTTGCATGAAGGTTCTGGGGAAGCAAGTGTTCTTGACTTAAATCCTAGGGTTAAGGAACGGTCAATTGACTTATGCCGTGTAACACTAGCTTATTTGCTGCTCTCGCCAACTTCTTGCATCCTGAATGCGTTGGCGAATAGACGACTTTGAAAGCAACCTTGATGAAGAATCAGTATCTTGAATGCCGCACAATACTTCCAATTCTTGCAACAAGGGGGTAGTACCGATCTTATTGCCGGATTGATCAAATACGGCTATTGTCTCCAAAATATAACTAACCAAAAGCCATGTTCTAAGTATTGCATATCCTTCACGCCCCCACTTTGTCAGGAGCTTGTAAAGATACTCATCTAACCAATCGATGATTTCAGGGCTGTTAAATGGGGAGTCATGCGTGTCAAGCAAATAATACAAATCATTGAAAAGAAGTTCTGCTTGAGTATCACAAGTATCTTGCCAACCCTCCGGAATTCCATAGACATCTCCTAAAACAGATATGGCTTCTTGCAGGATATGGCCGTTTCTTTCTTGCAAAGAAAGAATGATGGGTTCTTTAAATGAATTACTTAAATCTATTTCAAGGTAAGTATTTTGCCCTAATCCTCCATCTCTATATGGTTTATGTATATCAGCCAGGCTTCGACTTCTAGAAGTTCCTGCCTGATTTGTACGAAGTGGATCTTCGGTCTTTTTCTTACGCTGATTACAAGGCAGACAAGTTGGGACTAAATTGTAAGGGTGGCAAGCTAAGTGTGGATACAAGTGCTTTGGCAAATAGTGATCAATATCAGCTTCTATTTTTCTGTCATCTAAAACCACGTAAACTGAGCCTGCGCTAATGCTATAGGGTGCTTCATCGCAAGCTGGGCAAATTGTTAAATTTGTTTTGTTTTCCTTTTGAAAGGCGCGAAGAAATTCTTGTGCCCCAAACCTTGTAGCGAGAGGATCTGAAAAGATATAATCTGGGAAGCCAGCAGTTACCTGAGAAATTTTGAATGGTATTTTAGAGATTTTGGGAGTTTCTCGCAAGACGCCAGTATAAAAGTATTTGAAGAAATCTGCTATCGCAACTTGCCAGTCATCAGTACCATCAAAAGGAGAAATATTAAATCTTGTACCGTTCAGAAGCCCAAATATATCTCGTGAAAGTCTTTGGATACAGTTCTTCTTGGCAAAAGGTGAAACTTCTGTGCTTTGTGAAAACTCCCTTAGAGGCTTTAATCTTGCCTCTGCATTCCATATCCAATCTGCAATTTGAGCGCCACGCCCAACAAATCTTGGGCATTTATCGAGTTTTCTAGCACAATCGCTCTTATCTGATGAATTTAAACTGGTCTTTGAAGCAGCGTAGAACAGCAACCATGTCTGTAAAACAACAACATCTGTCAGTCTTTCAAGGGTGACTTGGGGTAAACGGACCTCGTGAAGCATTCTACGATTCGATTTCCAACAGCGCTCGACGAATTCGGTATTTCCAGTAGCCCTCACCCACAATGGGTAAGAGGGATTCTAAAGTTTCCCGTTGATGAGCACGATCGCCATTTGATGACTCGGACAGTTTGTCCTGAATGTACTGAACACTTCTAGCACCAGCGGCATGGGGGGCTTGGAACACATGGATCATGATTTCGCTGGGGTCAGCGGCGAAGGTTTTGAGAGAGGGTTGGAGGGCACTACTGGTATAGCTAGAGGTGCGGTTCAACACTACGATGTCTTCTTCCAAGACATCAGATAGGGTGATGCTGGAATGAGTGGTAATGAGAACGTGGCTGTTTTGGCCTTCCAGGGTTCTATCTAGCAAGGAAACAATCTTCCGCTTCCAGAAATCATTAAAGTGGACTTCTGGCTCGTCTAAGAGAACCAGGGCTTCTGTCTCACCCAAAAGCGATAATAGACACATCCGGCCCAAGAAGCTCCGTTCACCGTCGCTCAGCCAGTCTAGCAAGTGAAGTGGGGGATCGTCTCCTGATGTAACGTCGTCGTCTGCTTTTACCTCAGGGTGGCTGGAGATTGAGCGCTGTAGAAAGATATTGACTTCTCGTAAAATGGATTGGCCATATTCTCCAGGGCGACCCAATTTGGCCAATGCTTTGAAGAGTTGTAGACCATCGGAGAATTCTGTCAGGATCCTGTGGGCGGTTGCTGCGGCATTGCTGGTTAGATCGAAGACCAGTAAATAATCTGTGCCCATGCGCAGCTTTCGAGTCGCGATCGCACCCAACCGCTCAACCACCTCTCGATCGCCCGGACTTGATATGCCCTGGGCCATACGAAACTTGAGGGAAAACCCTGATACGGATTGAACACATAGGCTTTTGTTGCCGTGCAGCACTTCACTCAGTCGGGGATAGTCTGGCGGGTCTTGGGTCGATGCGGCCATATCTGCTAGCAACCCACATAGGGTAACCAGCGGCAATTGACCCGACTCAATCAGTAGAAAACGGGTATCTTCATCAGGCTTTGGCGAGTCAGAATCGTCCGGGGAGAATGCCCAGCCGGGAAGTTCTCGAATAGCTAAGTCGAGGGCAGTTAAGTCTTGAATCGAGGATGGATCGGCGCTTTCAACAGCTTGATCAGCCTCTAGCTGTTTCCAAATATGTTCGCTGCCGGTGGTGAACGCAACCACCATATCTGGAAGCAGGGTAAGCCCTACAGTGGTGGGCTCACTATTCTCTAGGGCAACCAGCTCTGACCCAAGAACGACCTGAGTAATGCCGGTCTCTTCGTCGGGTGCTGACTCTTCTAGGTTGGTCAAAATAATCGAGCGAGACTCATCTCCTGTGCCAAGTTCGTAGTCGAGGTAAAAGCCATATTCAATGGGGGCATTGCGCTCAATTTTTCGGAAGATGTCGAACACGGCTTGTAGGACAGTAGATTTCCCGGTTCCGTTGACGCCGACCAAGAAGTCTAGGCTGTAGGATTGCTCTGAGCCGGGTAGATGCACATCGTTAGGGCTGAACTTGATGTCTAGCTCGCGGAGCACGCGGTAGCGCTGCAAAAACAGATTCTTGAGCTTCATGTCTCCTCCTCTGAATTTGATGTGCCTGAGTCGGACTGCCATAGATCTCGCTGGGTGACGCGACGGTAGAAGAAGCTTGACTCGTCCGACTGGGTTTCTGTGATGGTTACAGGAACAATAAGGCCCATGCGCTCCATTAGATCCAACGTGCGTTTGGCCTCGGCCATGTCTTCAGCATTGTCTCTACTAATATCCTGCGGAGTGAACAGGGTTGCTGTCTCGTAATTATCAGCCTCATCTGAATGTGCTGGCCCAGTTCTTTCACATACCTTAGTCCAAATTGCCTTTTGCTCTTCATTAAACTGTGTGACCAGTGGCAGTTCCTCATCCTCTAGAAGGGGGGAGGGCAATTGTTGGGTAGCGATGGGGGGTAGCTCTAGGTGCCCAAATAGGTTGTCGATGCGCTTGGCGAGCTTGAGTTGGTTGGCATAGATCTGACCTAGCAATGTAGAAGGAGAGGCTAAAATCTGGCTTTCTGTTGGTTTAACAACGTAACGTTCTGGACGCAGATCGTAGGCTTGTTGCTCGATGTCGCTGGTGGATACACAGGCCCCTATCAAGCGAGGGCTTTCCCCTAGGGTTCCTTCCCCTTGTCGAAAGAAGGCGATCGCAACTCCCCTGGCTGGTCGGCTCAGCAACTGAATAGCAGCAGTCTCCCCGCTCTGCTCTACTGGGTCTTCTACATTGCCTGATTCATCATCAGGTTCTGTCTCTTCGTTGTCGCTGGCTTCGGTGGATGCTGATACGGCACCAGGCAAGGCCCAGACTTCGGGGGGAATGGGGATAGTCACCGTAACTTTTGGCTCGGCGGGCGGTGCCACCAGTTCTACACGTAGCTGAGGTGTTGGCTCAACTACTTCAGCGTCGGTGGCTTGATCGACTGGTTCTACCTCTGGGCGGCTAATGAACTTGACAGACTTAATATCGTGAGTAAGCCCTGTACAGACTACACCAGGGCAACCGGCTTCTCTAAGTAGCCAATGCACGCTTATGGAAGGGGTTTCTCCTTCAGGAAAATGGGCATTGGGGGGTTCATCGAGCATTTCCCAAACCTGTTCGACAAAGGGGAGATCGTTGGCTTGGGCAGATGGGTATTTGGTGAGATCGCGGCTACGACCAGAGGGGTAACCGTCTTGCTCTAGCTCAAAAAACCAGACGTGATGATTAGGGGGTGGCTGGGTTTTCTTAAACAGCAGCAGGTTGGTTTGTAGGGGGCTGTAAGGTTGAAAGGCGTCTTTAGGAAAGGCGATGACAGCGTTTAGGGTATTGTGTTCAACTAGTACTGCCCGTAAGTCTTTATCAGCTAAGCTGTTACTGACCAGCAACCCAGCAGCAGACAGCACCCCCGCCCTGCCCTCCGGGGCTAAGTTAAGTAAGGCCAGCTTGATTAAGGCTGTCTCGCTTCTACCGACTCTTTGTCCTAGGGCTCGTTCGGATAAGAATGCATCGATTCTCTCGCCAAAGGGAGGGTTCATAAGAATGCAGTCAAACCCTTCGGCGTCGGCATTGACCTCAATGTCGAACAATCTGGGCTCAACGACGGTGCCTCTGGCCAAGTTGAGGGCATTGCCGTCTTGGATAGTGTCGGCTTCCACTGGAATTCCATGGAGCAACATGTTCGCTCGGGCAATTTTGGCCCACTCGGGTGAGATTTCGTAGCCTATAGTTTTGACCTGTAGGTTCGGATGAAAACGACCGATGAGTAACCCACCGCTGCCACAGGCAAAGTCAGCTAAAGAGTTGGTGGGGCTGACTTGGACGAGGTTATGCATAAAGCGGGTGATGTGGCGCGGGGTGGGGTAGCGACCACCCGCTAACATATCAGTTAGACGAAAGAGCACATGCTGGTCGAAGAGAATCGCCGGTTTGTTAACGTTGTCTCCGCCAGGAACTTGGCTAACCGCATGTTGTAATTGATCTGGAACGCTTGCCAAGTTAGGCCGTTGAGGTAGTTGACGGGGGAGTAAACGCTCTGCACCAGGAATTTCCAGCCCACTTGCATTTAGTAGGAGGCGGGCGATGTATTCAATGATGGTCAGGTCGTCGGCGATACCGTCGCTACGGAAAGTAGACCATACTCTGTTAAGCGCCTCGTTCGCTGACACCTGCTAACCCCTGTGAGAATTGTCTCTAATAATAATTCAGCTACAGCTCACCCCGAAAGGCTCGATCAAGGATAGATTGTTCAAGCAAATCCAAGGTCTTTATGTCTTGGTGTACCAGTTCAGTCATTTTTTCAGATTCGTTTAAGACAGTATCCAGATAGGCAACCGCTTGCCGTTGGGAATTGATGGGCACTTTAGGAAAGGGAATTGTCTGCACATCTCTGGGATAAATGTGGGTTTGGCCCCGCTTATCAGCAAAAGCGATACCTGTGCGTCTCGATAAGATTTCTCGCTGACCTCGTTCAGACCAAAAATAGTAGTAAATCCATTTACCTAAAACTACATTCTCATCCTTAGAACGTAGAATCATAATTTGAGTATCAACTGTCCAATTTTCTTCGCATTCATGTACGTAAGAAACTCGTCCTAAAGTCCCTTCAGCGATATTAGCCATCAGCGCATCACCAGGCCTTAAGAATCTTTCTCTTGGCCATTTTGGGGCTTCCTCTGGTTTTGCATAGCTAGGATCGCCTAGTCGTAACTTGTGAGGATAGGTATGCCGAGTTTTGAAGACTCGTACATTTGATTTACCAGATCCGCTTGCTCGACCATTAAATGCAGTTCCGATATCTTGGAAAGAAACAGTTTCAATGACGGACTCAAGCTTAGTAAAGACTTCATTAATAGCCACTTCTAGCAAACGCTTTGCATCTTGATATATACGATCACAAATCTTTCGAGACTCCTTAATCTCGTGCAACAAGGCCTCTATTCGAGTAACAATCCGTCTTTGTATCTCAATTGATTCGACTGGATCTTCCGGGCATGGAATTGGAATAACCGAATCAAAAATATCCTGGTCAGTGACAGCAGGATAATTAGCTCCTCGCTGCTTAGGAATAAGTTGCTGGATAAATAGATTAGAGCGGCAAAAATAGTAAATATATTTTGGCAAGGCGGATTCTCTAATTACATTGAGAACACAGAAGCCAGTTGAACTTATTGCTTGGTCTAATTCTGAATCAACAATGGCAATATTACGAAGATAAGGGCGAGTTGTCGCAACAATGATACTATCAGTCCGAACGACTTTCCTTGCTCGGCTTGGTGCGTCTTCTCCTAGTATTTTTTTGACAGCTTTTATTTCTCCCTTTTGATTGTCTACGCTGGATATATCAATATATTGAAAATAATTCTGAGGCGCATCTTTTTTGGGATTGAAGCGTCTGGCATCTTGAGCTATATTCTCAAGTTTTTTCCATGCCCATCCCGTCGGCAAAACTTTATCTAAATACTGCCTCTCAAGTTCTAAAATCATTGCAATTCCCCATCGCCAACCATTTTGTGAAGACGTTCAATAATGCTCTGAAGCTTCTCTTGATTATCTAGAATTCTAGAAGTTAATTTAGAAGGGTGAGGCAAGATTTCCTCCTGAGCCTGATTTGGATTTCTAGCAGATAAATCAAATTCTCTACCTGCTAAATCATCTAGGTTCATGAACCAACTTTCGTTGGTTAATTTTTCGGAAGGAATATCTTTTTTCTCAAACTGCTTCAAAAGTAGGCTGATATGTCTTGTTTCATGAAAATGTTGATCCCCGATGGGGTTTCCCTTGCTAAACTTTTTCAAGTTTTCAGGCAAAGGCATTTCATGATACAGCACCTTTTTGGTTGAACCAGAGCGTCTAAAAAACATCAAGGCCGTCTTCACATCCGAATAAGGCGCAAACGCTCCCGGAGGCAAGCTAACAATCATAAACAAGTCAAAATCATTCAGCATCATCTCTTTCACGACAGCAAATGCACCACCTCGAAAGAGCGTTCCTTCCGGCACAACTACTCCACAGCGGGCATTACGTCCAGGCTTCAGCTTTTTAACGATATGCTCAAGAGCCAACAGTTCCGTAGCGTTGCTCTTCACCGGAAAGTTTTGCTGAATTTGAGTATTTTCTTGCCCCCCAAAGGGTGGATTGGTCAGTACCACATCAAACCGTTCTGATACAGCACTAATCACATTTTCTTCCAGTGTGTTTCGTCGCCGTACTTCCGGCACCAACACCCCGTGTAAAATTAGGTTCATCGCCCCTAGTAGTGCTGGTAGCGCTTTTTTCTCCTGGCCGACAAATGTTTTACGCTGCAAGACTTGGTGGTCTTTAGTGGTTTTCTCCTGCGTTTTCATATACTCAAACGCCTCTACTAAGAATCCGCACGATCCGCAAAAGGGGTCATAAACAGTTTCCCCAATTTGAGGGTCAATCACCTCCACCATAAAGCGAATGATTGGGCGAGGAGTATAGAACTCCCCAGCCATTTTGTTCTCATTGCCGAGCTTTCTCAGCAGATCTTCGTAAACATGAGAAACGGTATGGATATCGTCTGGGTTTTTGAAGTCGATGTTATCAACAATCTCCAGCACATCCTTTAGGTTATAGGGCGAGGCGCAGATTACCACATTGCGATCACTAAACAACCCGCCAATCACATCTCGCTCAGGAGACCCTGACAGGCTGCCCATGTAAGGGATAATCTCTCCCCGCACAATCTGCATGAGGCGATCACCATCCCACTCTGGTGTTTTGCGCCGGTTCTTTTCCCCTGTTTTCTCTCCAATCGCCTTCGGCACCCAGTCAGACCAACGATAGTCTTTATCGATCACTCGTTTATACTTGCGCCCAGCTATCGCCGCTTCCTGCTCAAAAATCTCCTCCTGTTCATCAAAAAACTTGAGGAACAGCAGCCATGCCAAATGCTCCACATACTCCATCACACCGCCGCAGTTGTCGTCCCGGCGGAGTATGTCACAGGCCCTCCAAATGTCGTTCGTTAGCTGCTCTCGGCTCACGCAATATCCTCACGATACAGACGCCGCTGCACCTCATCGAGGGCTTGGCGTAGGCTCTCTATAGTACCGAATCGCCGTATCACTCCTGGAGCTTGCCCCATTTCTCTGAAGGGCGACAGCCTGAACACCTCTGGGTTCGCCATCTCATCCACCCCCGTCAGTCGATACTTATCCAGCAGCGCTAGGATAACCTCCCTGGCCTCAGGCGAACGGTTCTCCAGAAACCGCTGCTCATAATTGAGAAAGGCTTCTGCCCGCTCGTCGCGGGTATGGATGGGCTTATCGAAGGCAATATGGGCCAACAGGTCAAACTGGTCAGCCTTGGGCTGGGCCAAAACATCCGCCAGCACCTCGATGTGAACACTCTCAGACTCCAGCTCTTCTACAAAAGCCTCTCGCTGTTGGCCATCAGTCCAAACCTCATGGAG
Source organism: Nodosilinea sp. AN01ver1 (assembly GCF_050565655.1). NCBI lineage: Bacteria > Bacillati > Cyanobacteriota > Cyanophyceae > Nodosilineales > Nodosilineaceae > Nodosilinea > Nodosilinea sp. AN01ver1. The sequence goes on from NZ_JBNXVS010000015.1 coordinate 41,387, forward strand.
CTGACTCCAGGCCGGGACGTAGCCAATGACCTTGCGTCGGGTGTAGTCCAAATACTGGGCCAGGGTAAGTTGTTCTCCGGTTGACTCTACTAAGAAAGTAGCCTCATCGGCAATGGTGACTTCTAACCCCCGCACGCGAATCTTGCCGGGGGTAGCCTGAGTGGGCTTTAGCTCAATGGTTACCGTCTGGGTCGCATCGGCCCCGGTCTCCACCGCCACGCTTCTGGGTCGAAAGCTGGCACCATTCACCGATAGCCGAATCGTCGTCGCTGGCAGCCCCTCAAACTGGAAGTTGCCGTCTTCATCCGTCCGTACTGGCCCAACCTGCTGGTTGGCCCCAATCAAGGCACTCACCGAGGCCCCCACCAGCAGCTCTCCGGTCTCAGCATGAACGATGGTGCCCTTCAGGGTGCTGGTCAGGGGGCCTTCTATGGCCTCTGGTGGTTCTCCCGGTGGGCGATCCCACTCATCAAACAGGCGAGAGGCACCGACATAGTCGATAATGCGAAACCACTCCTTGCCAATGGCCGCATCAATGCGGGCTCCTCTGCCAATAATTTGTTTGAACAAAATTGGTGAGGAAATAGGCTTAATAAACACGATATTGCGGCAGGGGGGCACATCTACGCCAGTGCTTAGCAACTCTGCCGTTGTGGCAACGACCGGGTTGGGGCGATCGCTATCTTGAAACTGAGTTAACCAAGCCATCGCCTCCCCTTCTTCCGAAATAATCGGCACCGCATAGTTGGAGTAGCCCAGTTCCGCAAACTCGTTTTGAAGTAGCCGCGCCGTTAGCCGAGCATGGTTCATATCTACGCAAAAAACCATCGTCTTTTCTCTGGGGCCAAACCGACGCAGCAGGCCAGCTAGGTGCTTAGCAATGGCTTCGGTGCGATCGGGTAAGGTAATCTCTCGCTCAAACTGAGGCGTCATGTAGACATCTCTCAAGTCTTGCCCCTCAGGTACATAAATTTCTGCCCCTTGCACCTGAGCATCTTGGATATGCAGCCCATCTTTATCGACCGTCGTCCGCACCCGATGAATCTTATAGGTAGCGAGAAACCCATCTTCAATGCCCTGCCCCAGGCTGTAGCTGTAGGCTGGTGGCTGCCAGGTGCCCTTAGCCGGGTCTTCTTCGTCTAACAGAATCTCCGGCTCTTCCGCACAAAAATAGGCATAGGTATCAATGCTCTCACTCTGCTTCGGCGTTGCCGTCATCCCCAACTGGATGGCCCCTGAAAAGTGCTTGAGAATAGCATTCCATTTACCAAAGCCAGAGCGATGGCACTCGTCAATCACAATCAACCCAAAGAAATCGGGCGGAATACTCTCAAACAGTGGGCTATCTTCCCCAGAATCTAAGGCCTGATACAGGGCAAAATAAAGTTCTCGGTTGGCATTAAATTTTCCGCCCCGAATCAACGCCCGTGGATCGGATGAGCCACTGGCAAAAGGCCCAAAAGCGTTATATGCCTGGTTGCGCAGAATAATGCGATCGGTCAAGAAAAGAATTGGTTTAGTCAGCCACCCCGATTTCTTCAGTTTCCAAATCGTTTGAAAAGCTGTAAATGTCTTTCCGGTGCCGGTTGCCATTGTCAGCAGAATTCGCTTCTGCCCTGCCATCATGCGCTCAATTACTCGCCGAATGGCAATTTCTTGAAAATAGCGTGGCTCCTTACCGCAGATAGAAACTGGACAAAATGGATGTAGAATTGGGCTAGATTGTGGGTCAGGCGTTACAACATACACCCCTTCTTCCTCAGCGGCGGCTTGCCGAGTTTTGAGATTAGCCGCTAACTGATTGCGGTACTGCTCCCATCGCTGCCACAGTTCACCAGGAGAAGGTACCCCAGGTGTTTCACGGCTTTGATTAGTAAAAAAGTCGAATTCAATAAAGCCATGGCCATTACTGGCATAGGCAAAGGGAAGGTCTAGCATCCGCGCATAGGATTTAGCCTGCTCCAACCCTGAGTCAACCTGCTGGCTTTCGTCTTTAGCTTCTAACACGGCAATCATCTGCCCGTGATAGCGCAGCAGATAATCAACTCGGCGCGGGGTGCGGCGCTTAGACTCCTCCCCTACCAGGTAAATCCTGCCAGCGGTAACGGCTCGACCTTTAACAAAGTAATGCTCCCGCTCAATCTGACTCTCCCCCCAACCGGCCAGCTTCAGTTTAGGGTCAATCAGCTTGGCTCGTGTATCGGCTTCGTTAAAGGAAGGCATGTAGTCTTTTCGGCAGGATCTTGTTTTCCTATGCCGCAAAGATAACGCTCTTCGCCTCAAAGTATTACGATCGTCAGCAATTCTTCAAACCCTGATGTTCTCGTCGCAAGGGGCAATTCCCCTCAGCATCTGACTGAACCAACATCCCTGAATCTAAAATCATGGTCGATGGCTCCAACTTGTCTATATGGCCAGCTTTAGCATGGTCATCTACCCTCTCAACCGTTTCTGCATCGTTTCCAACTTCCTCAAATCCGCCGCCCGCTTCCGGCGCTGATAGCGCTCCTTGGCCACCCCATTCACCGCCTGCATCGCCTTGGGGTGCTCCGCCAAGTAAAGGTACGCCGCCTCAAACCACACCTCCTTGGTGATCTTCTCATCCATACAGAGGTGGCGCAGGGCCTTATCAATTTCTTCCTCCAACCGGGTCGTCGTCCGCACTAGCTGCGGTAATTCGGTCTCATCATCTTGGCTAACAGACATACTGACGTCAACACCCGTAGACTCGCTAGAGTCACTATATCCCGACCCATAGTCTCCCACTGCCACCTGTTGAGGAGACTTCACAGGTAACTCTGCCCCCAACCCATCGGCACGGGGCGGCACACTCGGGCGCTGTCGCTGCATCAACCGTTCCAGCGCATCCTCAGCCATTCTCCTGACCCTGCTCTAACGCCTCAATCACCCTGTACAGCGGATATTCCAACTCCCCATAGCCAATCTCTGACAGCCGCTGTCCCTGCCGAATCGCCTGCTTGTAGCGCTCACTCTCCACAATCGACGGCAGCACCGGGATTGCCCCTGCCACCTGCTGCATGGCTGCTATGGCCTCTCGGCTATCCGTCGCCTGAGACCTACCAAACCACTTATCGCGAAACGGCAGCACCCCCAGCACTTGGCCCGTAAACGCCCGGATTTGCCGTAGTTCCTCTAGCAGCTCCAAACTACGCAGCAGCGAATTTACCCCCTTGGTAGAGGCCTCTGCTGAAATCAGCACCCAGTCAGAAGCCCCCACCACCGACAAACAAATCTGGGTGCGCTGGGGCGGCGAGTCGATAATGCAAACGTCAAACAACTCCTCCACGGACTCCAGGGCATGGTGCAAAGCCAACGCCCCCATCCCGATGGTGGCCAAGTATTCCTGGGCCTTGTGCAGCCCCTCATCGGCTGGAATCAGAAACAGATTCGCTGCCGCCAGCGGATAGATCCCATCAGCTGTTTCCACCTGGCCCTTCAGCACCTCTAGCAGGGTGGGTTCATTCGCCTGAACGTCATGACCTAAGTAAAAGGTGAGGTTTGCCTGCGGATCGGCATCCACCATCAACACCTTCTGGCCCCGATTCGCCAAGAGCCGCCCCAGCAGCAGCGAAACCGACGTTTTTCCCTGCCCCCCAGAGAGCGCCAAACAACTCACCGCTTTCATAGATATGGTTCACTCCCCTTACACCGCTCAGCCCCTGATCACCTCTACAAGGCTCGCCTTACCCAAACCCCTGCCGCCTTTAAGATTGTGAATCTAGAGACATTAAGACGTATTGACGTCAATACGTTTGCTTTTGTGTCTGTAAATCAGTTGTCATGTCATTTTGTTAGTTGAAGCCTAACTATTGGGCTGAAAATATCTGTGGTACAAGGGAACCGAAGAAGATAAACTTACGTCGCTTTTGGCAATTTTTTATAGATCAATTTCGACTGCAACCATAGAGTTTTTACGTGTCGCTAATCGCGTTGGTAATTGGCAGCAAAAATTTCAGGCAACATGGATTATGTGTGACCTTAGTATAAAAAGTATTCCTGCTTTGAAGAGTCTACATAGACCGGTCAATAGCTTGATTAACATCACGCAAGATTACAGAATCAGGCACGATATTCATTGACTTGTATAGGCTTTAAGAATGGATTTGAGCTGCCTTAGCCTGAATCCACAATTTAGTTTCTCATTTCACCACCGCTGAAAAATATTGCTATATTGATCAAATCTTTACGCAATTCGAGTTGAATACTTCACTCATTGGTGAGCACGCGAGTCATGTCATCTGACTGATTTCAGGAGACTTCAATCATCAGTCAGACTCAATTCATTTGAGCCATGAAAAATCTCTACATTTTCCCGTTGATGGAGCGACTGGTAGGTCAGATGAATCCGCTTCCAGACCTGCCGCTACTCGCCGTAGCGTTCCTGGGCCTTACGCTAGATGTCCTCTTCCACGGCACCGCCTTACTCGTGGTGCTTGCCGTGGCAGGGTTTACAGGACTTGCCTGGAAGCAGGACATAACACCCTCCCGTTCCTTGCCCAGACGGGCGTCTAAATCCCAGGATTTCAGTCGAAAGGCTGGGCGGCTTCTGGGTTTAGGGCTGCTCTGGCTGATCACTTTGCTGGCCTACCCCGCCCATGCCCAGTTCTTCGGCGGGGCCGAAACCTGGATGACTACCAACTTTGGCACCGCTGCGGGCGATGCCATTCCCCTGGTCTTCAACGTCCTGCGGGGTCTGTTTCTGCTCTACGTCGGCATCTCGCTGGTGCGGGTGATCAACAGTGCCCGCAATGACGAGGACTGGCAAACTATTGCCCGCACACCGCTAATTATCATCATTGCCGTCACCGCTGGCGATGTGCTGACGACGCTCATCACTGGCTAGTTGTCGCCGTGCGGCTATTCAGATCGAGGGTGCAGTTCTACACCTCCTTTCGGCACTTCTAGCGGCTTATGGCACCTCAATTTCGTCCCGTTAACACCATCCTGGGGGCGCAACCCCGGTTAGGCCCCATTCCGGCAGACCAGATCATTCCCTGGTTCTGCATCACGGGGGCGTCCTACCTGCTGGGGCGAGGGTTCAGCCTCAGCTGGATTTCGATTGGATTCATTGCCGCTTGGGGCATGTCTACCTGGTGGATTCTCACCGGGGGGCAGAGCTGGAAGTTCACCGCAAAATTTGTGCCGACTCCCACCTGGAGTCGCGGCTATGCCCGATATCTGAGGTTTACCCACGATGAAACAGACCATCGGCAAACACCGACTCAAGCTCGGCAGCCAGTTCGTCAGCACGTTGACGCCCTTTGAAGATGCGCTACACCTCGCCGCTATGTTGCGGATCGAGCTTCGGGGGCAACAGGTTGGAGCCTACGTCTTGACCAAGGGCAAGAACCGCGAGCACCTCTGCTTTGTGTTTGGCTTCGACTGCCGAGGCATCCACAACACCCTGACCGATGACCAGGTAGAGACGGTATTTGACCAGCTGGAATCAGGGTTGAAGGATTTGCCCAGCGGTGAGCGGTTGACGATTCATCTGGGGTCGTTTTCGGCGGATTGCAAGCGACAGCAGGATTTAGCCCAACTCACCCAGATCGCCCCCAATCAGGCTCTCAAGTTCCTGCTCACCGCTGAACGGGCTCGGGTTCAACAACTCACCCAGCAGGGCTTGCGCAAACCCAAGTTTCTGCGACTGTACGTCACCTACACCGTCCAAACGGGCTCTGAGGGAGCCCAGGACATCATTGAGAAGGTGATCAGCAGGGGCGAAACCCTTTGGAAGTCGTTCACGGGTGAGCTACGCCAGGCCAAAAACCAGCGACTGCAAACGGTGATCACCAAGGCCTTTACCGACGGCTTTTTGCTTTGGGAGCAAGTGCTCTCAACCAAGATGGGTCTCTCGGTGAAACCTTTGGGTGAGGGGGATTTGTGGAGCCTGCTGTGGAACCGCTTCAACGCTAGCGACCCAATCGACATTCCTCAGCTGATCATCCTGGATCAGGAGGGCCTACACGAGCAGGTCAACTCGGACATTCACAGCACCACACTGCTGACGCGGGCCGGGGTGCCCACCGCCGGGAAAACCTGGGTCAAGGTCAAAGGGCAGTATGCGGCCCCGCTGACGTTCCTCGAAAAGCCCGGTGGTTGGGCCAGCGAATCGGCCCAACTGCGCTACCTGTGGGAGATCATCTCGCGCGAGACGGTGGCCGATACCGAAATCTTCTGCCAGCTGACGCGGGCCAACGAAACCCTGGTGAAAACCACCGTGCAGCGAATGCTGAAGCAGTCTAACCTGACGGCCACGTTAGCTGAAGACAGCCATTCGGTGGATGTAGCCGCTGAGCTGAAAATGAAGCGCTCGATTGAGGCCCAGGAAGAACTCTTTGAGGGTGCCTTACCCATTCACACGGCTGTTGTGTTCCTGGTGCATCGCCCGGATCTGGAGCAGCTGGATGAAGCCTGCCGCTATATCCAGAGCTGCTTTCGCCGCCCGGCCTGGGTAGAGCGCGAGCAAGACTACGCCTGGAAAGTGTGGCTCCAGACGCTGCCGATTGTTTGGGAAGCGCTGATGGCGACCCCCTTTGGACGGCGGCAGCTCTACCTGACTGGCGAAGCACCGGGGCTGATGCCGCTGGTGGTAACCCAGCCCTGCGACAGAAGTGGCTTTGAGCTAATCGCCGAGGAAGGCGGGCAACCCATCCATCTGGATTTGTTCAACCAGCACCAAAACCTGGGCCTCTTTGCTACCACCCGCGCTGGAAAATCAGTCTTGGTCTCTGGCATCCTTACCCAAGCCCTGGCCCACCGCTTCCCCGTGGTGGCGCTCGATTTCCCCAAACCCGATGGCTCTTCCACCTTCACCGACTACACCCAGCTGGTGGGTGGGGCCTACTTCGACATCTCCCGCGAGTCCAACAACCTGTTCGAGTTGCCCGACTTGCGTCACCTGCCGGGTGATGAGCGCAAAGAACGCCTTGATGACTTTCAGTCGTTCCTGGAGTCGGCCCTGCTGACCATGATTGTAGGTTCATGTGCCAATAGCTCAGTGATGACCCAGACCATCCGCTCAATTTTGGTGCTGGCCCTCAATGCCTTCTTTGCCGATGCCCCGATTCAGCGACGCTATCTGGAAGCGATGGAAGGGCGCTTGGGCTCAGGGGCCTGGACTCAAATGCCCACCCTGGCCGACTTCCTCGACTTCTGCACACCCGAAAAGCTGGAGCTGCAACAGGTGGGCGGCAACATCGAGGCAGCCCTGAACATGATTGACCTGCGGTTGCGGTTCTGGCTCTCCAGCCGGGTGGGACGGGCGATTTCTGCTCCCTCCAGCTTCCCCACCGATGCCCAACTGCTGGTCTTTGCCCTGCGCAATCTATCCAACGAAGAAGATGCTGCTGTGCTGGCCCTCTCCGCCTATGCTGCTGCCCTGCGGCGTGCACTGGAAGCTCCAGCCTCTATCTTCTTCATCGATGAAGCCCCGATCCTGTTTGAGTTTGACGAAATTGGAGCCCTGATTGGCCGACTTTGCGCCAACGGAGCCAAGGCCGGGATTCGGGTGATTATCTCCGCTCAAGATCCCGATACCGTCCATAAATCGCCCGCCAGCGCCAAGATCTTTCAAAACCTGACTACTCGCCTGATTGGGCGCATTCAGCCCATGGCGGTGGATAGCTTTGAGCGCATTCTCAAATATCCCAAGGCTGTCATCAGTCGCAATGCCAGCGAAAGCTTCTTTCCCAAACGGGAAGGCATCTACAGCCAGTGGCTGCTCGACAACAACGGCCTCTACACCTACTGCCGCTACTATCCCGCTTTTGCCCAGCTCGCTGCGGTGGCCAATAACCCCGATGAGCAGACGACCCGAGACCTGGTGCTGCGCCATGCTCCGGATACCTTCACGGGCCTAGCGGAGTTTGCTCGGCTGCTGGTGCTCTCGATTCAATCGGGGGAACCCCTCTCGGTGATCACTGAGCGCTGGTTTGCCGAGCGCAATCCCCATCCCGAAGTTCCTTTGTTTCCGCTCAACTCCCTACCTACTGGAGGTCATTCATGAACCCTCGCTTTCGCGTTGCCCTCGTTCCAATCTTGGCCACCACCCTGCTGGTGGCACCGATCAAACCCGTCGCCGCCTCGCAGGTGGATACCACCTTCACCGACATCTTCGGCATTTTCCGCCAGGCTTTCGAGACCAGCAAAACCTATATCGAGCAAACTATCTCTGGCTTGCTTAGCCCGCTGCCCGGCGATCTAGATGGCGTCATCCAAAACGCCCTGGGTGATCTGGGCCTGGTTGACCCCAATCGGGTACGTTCTGAAATCTCGACGGAACTAGCCACCATCCTGGAAGGCGATCTAGTCCAATCTGACAGCATCTATGCAGGCATTGAAACCGCCAATGAAGTTGACCGGCAGCTCACCCGCGCCCAAGTCGATGCGGTGCTGGGTCAGAGTGGGCAAGCCGCCACCCGCGACAAGATTACTTGGATTGAAGACACCATCGGCCAGGTACAGCAGCACGCTGACTCAGCCCAGACCGCTGTGTCCACCCAGGCGGCAATCAAGCAAATGGCGCAGCAAAATGCGCGTCAGTCAGAAATTCTGGGGGCGGTGCAGTCAGAACTGCTGCAATCTCGCCAGGATGCCCAGTTGACCAACCTCAACCTGGCCAACATGTCGCAAAACCTGGATCAAGAGGCCCGTGCCCGTCGCCTCCAAGAATTGGGTAATACTCTCGACACCCTGCAAATTAGTGCCCAGGCCCGTCTGTTCTAGACGTCTGTTAGTCATGACGTCAACTTGGATGTGAACCCCCATGCTGCTGGATTGGCCCGTCTTACCCATTGCCCAGTTACCCCGCGACACTGCCGACATCATTGAGGGCGGCGCTGTCGCGTCTGAAGCGGTGGCCGAAAGCTGGAACCAGCTCTGGGACAGCGTGCTTCAGGGGGGGCTTTACTTTGCCCTGGCTCGGGTGGGGGTCTTGTTCGCTGTGGCTACCCTGCTCCTGTTTATGACCCAGTGGACGCGGCAAATGGTGGAAGGGGAAAGTAGCCGCGCCTACGCCGACTTCATCTGGCCGCTGCTGGTGATCGTGCTGCTCTCTAACAACGGCGATCGCCTAGCGGCTATCACTCTGGATATCCGCAACTACATCAACCAGGTTAACCAGGACGTCTTGTCCTACACCGCTGCCGATATCCGCTTGCAAGAGGCCTATCAGGCGGCGGTCTTAGAGGGTTCGGTGGAGCAGACCATCATTCAGCGTCGCAACCAGTGCTACGAACTGCAAAACCCTGAAGAGCGGGCGAATTGTATTGAGCTAGCGGCGATTGAAGCCCGCGAGTTCATCGAGGACTACCGTGCTAGAACCGGCAACCCCAATGCCCTATCCCGTTCATTGGAGGCGGCTCAGGCTGGGGATAACCCCCTCGACTCAGGTCTGCGGTTTGGGGGAGCACTGATGGGTTCAGGCTTTCAGACCGTGACCCGAGGCCTGTTGATGGCGCTGCACATTGCCTTTCAGTGGCTGATAGAAGCATCGCTGTTGCTGACCGCCACCCTGGGGCCGCTTGCCGTGGGCGGCTCGTTACTGCCGGTGGGAGCCAAACCGCTGTTCGCCTGGCTGACGGGGTTCTTTTCCTTGGCGATCGCCAAACTCAGCTTCAACATCCTCTCGGGTCTGGTCTCCCTGGCGGTACTGAATGCCGGGGATTCTCACCCGCTGATTGCCCCCTTCTTTCTGGGCCTGCTGGCTCCCATTCTCTCTCTGGCCCTGGCGTCGGGCGGTGGCATGACGGTTTTTGGAGCCCTGACCAGTACCGCTGGGGTAATTGCGGGGACGGGGGCCATGGGTGGCATCGCCCGTGCCCCTAGCTACTCGGCCCGACGTCGGGCCTACCGCGTGCGTCGCTGACCTCACTCCTGTCGCTGACCTCATTCATTAGGACATGTTCCATGGTGCAGTTGATTGAGAAACGCAATACAAACTACCTACCCCTGTTTGTCTTAGGCAGCGTGGGGTTGCAGCTGGTGATGCTGGTGGTCTTGTTTCTCCAGGCCGGGGCCTTGAGCCGCATCAGCCGTCAGGATGCCCCCACCTTGGTGCAAATGCAGGACGGGCAGGCCATTCGAGTCGGCACCATGGGCTCCCGTGAGCGTACCCCAGAGACGATCCGGCGCTTTGTCAACGACACCCTGGTGCTGATGTTCAACTGGAGCGGCAGCCTGCCTGCGACCACGGCAGAGGAGGCCAGCCAGCCCAGGGCCGACCCCGGCCTACCGATTGAGGTGGAACGGGGCAGACGCAATATTGCTACCGCCAGTTGGCAAGCCAGCTTTGCCTTTTCCGAAGATTTCCGCCAGGACTTCTTGAAGCGGGTGGCCGAACTGACGCCATCGGGCGTCTTCACGGGCACCAGTCAGGTGGTGATGGTAATCAACCACGTCGGCAGACCTGAGGTGGTTGGGGAGGGCCGTTGGAAGGTGGCGGTGGTGGCCCATCTCTATGTCTTTAACGATGCCAATGCCCTGGGCCAAGCCATTCCCTTTAACCGAGAGGTCTTTGTAGAGGCCGTCACCGCGCCCGCTGTGCCCGATGGCGATACCCCCTTGGAGCAGGCCATCTACAGCATTCGCCAAACCGGCCTGCAAATTTATGCCATCCGTGAACTTGACCGGGAGGACTTGTGATGACGACACCGAACAATCTGTGGGATGACCAAGAGATGGCTGACCTGGTCGGTCTCCACCTACCAGAACCGGTTTCTGATCCTGGACAGGAGGTTGTACCTCCCCCCAATGCATCGGAATCGGAACCTCTTTTGGATGCCGAAGATATAGACGGACAGGGCTTACGCGAGCGCAAGCCCAAGTTATCCCTAGCGGCTAACCCCTTCACCAAGCTGGGCGTTGTCGCGGCTGGAACGGGTCTGGTAATTGGAGTCTTAGCCGTCTTCACTAGCGGGGTGATGAAGAACGACTCTCCACCGGCTGAAGAGGTACAAGCCGATTTTCCAGAACCTATGGTCGAGGGAGAGGAGCTGAGTGCCACCGATGACCGGGGCCAGCTGCTGACCGATTTAGCGATGGGGCGTCAGCAGGCCGAACTGGAAGCTCTGGCCAATGAAGAGCCTACGGCTCAGCCGGAAGTGCCAACCGCCAGAGAAACCCGGGAGTTGTCTCCCGCGCCTCCACCCCCGGCACGACCACCCCAACCTGTCGCGGCGCGACCCATCCCGGCACCGTTACCTCCTCGGCCAGCCCACGTCTCCCCTGCGGTTTCAGCCCGTCCCGTAGTGTCCCAACCGATGGCTCAACCCGTCGTCGATCCAACGGAACGATGGCTGGCACTGTCCCATTTAGGGAGCTACGGACAGGGCAGTCCCTTACCGCAGGAACCCTCTGCACCGCTAGTCACGGAGGCTCCAACGTCAGTGGCTCAAGTCAACACCCTACCCTCACCCCGTGACATCAACCATGCCGAAGAGGCAGCCATTCTCCAGGGTCAGCCGGTAGCATTGCCCCCGACATCACCCCTGCTGCTGATCGGTACCCAAGCCCCAGCTGTATTGGAAACACCTTTGATCTGGGCGGCGGAGACAGACAGCCCTCAGTTCGTGGTGCAGTTGACGGAACCCTTGCTGACTGCCGACGGAGAAATTGGCTTACCGGCAGACACGTCGCTAGTGGCACAGGTGACCTCGGTGGCAGACAGCGGCCTGGTGCAGCTGTCGGTAGTTTCGTTCATTCGTGCCGGGCAAGAGAACCCGCTGTCCGCTGGAGCGGTTCAACTGAGAGGGGTAGAGGGCACCCCCCTGATCGCTCAGAAGTATGACGACCCAGGCATGGACATCGCTCGGATGGATGCCATGATGGCGGCCATGGCTGGTTTATCTCGGGCGGCAGGGTTGGTGAATCGGCCCAAAACCTCATCGGTCATCACCTCTGTTGGAAGCAGCGCGATCACCCAGGACACCGGAGAGCCCAACCTTCTGGCTGGGATTCTTGAAGGCGCGTTTGAGCAGCTCTCGGGGCAGATGGAGGCGCGGAATCAGGCAGCACTGGATGAAATCTTAAATCGCCCTGTCGTTTGGTATTTGCCAACCGGCACAGCGGTCGAAGTGTACGTGAATCAAACGGTGGTGCTATGAAAACACCTTGGACTTCCTGGATTGTGGCTGGAGCGCTTTCTCTAGCGGGTATCTCCTTCCACCCCGCCCAAGCCCAGTCAGCCTATTCCGTTTCTGCCAGCCATGCTCAAGGGTTAACCCGCAGTCAGGCTCCCGTTATTCACCTGTGGCCCGGCTATGGCACCAACTTGAGCTTTATCCCGACGAACGAAAGCATTGTGCGGGTGTGGATCGATGATCCGTCCCGAGTAGCCCTTGATTTTGATCAACCGCTCTGCCCCACCGTTGTTGAATCCGGCTGTGTCTCGGGTCGTCCCTCGGTGGTTCATCTGAGACGGGTTCAAGGGCTGGCTTTCGAGAATTTACCCAGGGCCAGCGGCACGCTGCTGACGGTGATCACCGAGACATCTGGGGGAGGTCGCCGCCTCTACGAATTCCGCATCGCCTTCGGTACGGGCGAGCCGGATTACCACACTGTTGTGGTTAACCCCGCCTCCCCCATCCATCCGCTACTGGGGCCAGGTGATGTGCGCCGAGGGCTTCAGGTAGCTGAAGCCAGAGGACTGATCGCTCCCAACCAGGACTTGTGGAACCGGCTACAAACCTTTCTGATGTTGGCCCAAGGTGGCCTCACCGTGCCTGCTGCCGCCGAGCAAGCTGGGGTTTCCCCTGAGGTGGTCACCCGCTTGGCGGATTGGGGGGCCAATGCCCGCGATGACCCGCCTTTGAACTCTACTGCTCTCTAGGTTCTCCACTCAGGTTAAAGCCATGACCCCATACTTTTTTAGGCGCAGGCGGCCATGGCGGCCTGTGATCGGGATTTTTGTTCTAATTTTGGCGATCGCGCTCCATGGCTGGCGGGTGCAACCGGCCCACTCCAGCCTGCAACCGGGAACACCTGTGCCCGTCATTCAGGATCAAATTCTAGGCACCAAGCCCGACTGGGTGCAGATCACCCTGCGAACCTTGCCTGCGGTGCTGGAGTCTGGATCGTTTGAGGCTCCAGCCGATCTGATCCGTCTGCTGGGCTACGACCCATCGCGGGTCTGGCAGGCCGGTCAAACCGCTGATCAGTACATGCAGCTGGGCGATTTTCAGGAGAGCTTTCAGCTCCAGCAGTTTTCGCTGTATGAGATTGCCGCCCTGGTGGGGCTGGATTGGCCTGCCCTACGGCTGGCGGATTTTGCTCTGGTGACCTGGCAAACCCTGGGGGATTTGGTGCAAGCGCTGCCGGATTTAGCCAACCGCTCGGTAGAGTCGGTGGCCCCGATCGCCGACCTACTCAAGGGAAAAGTAGACCCGCAAACTGCGATCGCTGAGGTGCTCCAAGATGAGGCCTTAGCATCCCTCAGCCTGGGAGACCTCAACCTGGAGCAGTATGGACTGGCCGATATTCCGGGATTGATGGAGGCTCCGCTGGAGAGCTTCCGTGACTGGCAGCAGTCCGTTATCGACCAGGTGCCCGGTCTCGCCGATGTCCCCTTCGCCAACTTCCCCAACCCCATCGTGGAGCAGGGCGTGGTGGTGGGCCAGGTGGATGTAGTGTTTGGCCCGGCAGAGGGCAACCGCACCAACACCATCAGCGGTAGCTATGTGGAGGGGTTCAATGTGCCCTGTGAAGCTGACTGCGCTCACCTGGAAATTGGGCAACCCACACTGGTGGAAGGAACCCAGTGGGTCTCGGGCAAGTACCAGCAGGTGCGCGGCGGGCGTGGGGCATTGGCGGCGGCCAACGGTGGGGTTGAACCTACCGGTCGCCATCCCTTCGGCAATGCGTTCAAGGTGGCGGTATTAGAGACCGATGAGGCTTCCGGCACCGCTGAAACCGGGCTGTATTTCCGCATGTGCGTCCGCAACCTGTTTATGGACTTGGGCTGTACTCCCTATTTCATCGGCCCTATTCCCTGGCTACCGGTGCAGGAAGAAGGCATGGTCTTCTTAGGGCAAGTCAAGGAAGGCCTTTCAACCACCGATTCAGCGGTCGCCGCTACGGCGAAAGGGATTGATCCACAGACCGGCGAACCCAAACTCACACCAGCCCCAGCCCCAGCGACCAGAGCTTCAGGATCGCCTGGCACCGCTGCCGGACGGTTCATTCACCCCGCACCGGGCTATGGCGTCACCAGTAGTTTTGGCTATCGCACTCACCCAATCCATGGCGATCGCCGTCTTCACAGCGGCACCGATTTTGGCACCCCCACCGGCACCCTCATTCGAGCGGTTGACGGCGGACAGGTCACCTTCGCGGGCATCAGCGGTTCCCTCACCAGCGGCTACGGCAGGCTCGTCATTGTCAACCACGGCAATGGCGTAGAGAGCTACTACGCCCATCTACAAGGCTTTTTCGTGCAAGCGGGCGACATCATCGCCCAGGGCGATGATGTCGGTCGCGCCAACAGCAGCGGCTGGTCAACGGGGCCGCATTTGCACTTTGAGGTGCGCCAGAACGGTCAGCCCCAGAACCCTATGACCTATCTCAGTTAAGGAGTGTAGCGATGAGACTCAACCGTACTGTTTTCGCTGGTTTAGCAGGCCTCTGTCTGCTGCTGGTCGGTCTAATCTCTATTGTGGGCCTCAATCTGGCTCGGGCGTCAGACCCCATTCCCGAGGCGGTCTACGATTGCCTGCCCCCTCAGACCCAGGCCACCAAACTCTGGGGCTTAGTTGAAACAGCCTCCGGCAGCTACCTCCTGATCGGGGCCGGTGAAGGCGAGACCTACCAGGAAGTGCTGATTTACCTGGACACCCAAGCTGCCTGCCGATCGCTGCTGCCGGAGGATGACCCAGTGCTGAGTCACTACATCCCCCTGAACTTGGCCCGCGAGCTAGCCCTTCAGCGCTACACCCAAGTACTGCAAGAACAGGGCGGACGCGACGCCTACCAGCAGCAGTTGACCGAGTATCTGACAGCGGCCCCCGAAGGTACCCGCAGCCAGTTCCCTGAGGAATACCTCTGGGCGCTAGATCAACTGGGCATTGAGCTACCGCCCAATAGCTATGAGGTGCTGCGCTGATGCGTTACACCACCGAACACCCCTCCATCTTGGGTCAGGTGGGCTCTGCCTCCAACCAGTCAATCTCTCAGCTGGTGACCTCACTCCAGTCTCACCAGGGCCTCACCCTCCTGGGCTGTGCCGTACTAATTGCCGCCTTCTCCCTCATGAGCCAAGGCAAGAAAGGGAAGCTCGCCACCAGTCGCTTTGGTAGCAGCCCCGAGAAATCCGCCGCCCGCAAGCGAGCGGTACGACAGATTCAGGAGCGCAAACGCAACGCGGTTTCCCTCTACATTGGCAAGCCCACCCGCAAGCAAGATGCCCGATCTCTATACCTGCCCGACCTCCAGCGGGGCATCGCCGTTTGTGGTGGGCCAGGCTCCGGCAAAACCTTCAGTGTCATCGACCCGCTGATTCGCTCCGCCCTTGACCAGGGACTGCCGATAGCCTTATACGACTTCAAGTATCCGACCCAAAGCGCTCGCCATGCCGCCTACGCCGCCAAGCTGGGCTACGACGTGCGAGTGCTGGCTCCTGGCTTTCCCGAGTCCGAAGTGTGCAACCCCATCGACTTCCTCCGCAGCGAGTCCGATGCCGAGATGGCGCGGCAAATCGCCACGGTGCTGAACAAAAACTTTCGGCTAATGACCCAGAGCACCGAGGATGGCTTCTTTGCCGCCGCAGGCGATCAGCTGACAGAGGCGCTGTTAATGCTGGCCAAGTCCACCCAGTACCCCGACATCATGACCGCCCAGGCGGTGCTCGGGCTGACCAACCTGGGCAACCGGGTGGCAGCGGCTCAAGGCATGAACAGCTGGATTCGGGTGTCTTTCAACCAGTTGATTGGGGTGAAAGATGCCGAGAAAACCGCCAGCGGCATTGTGGGCAGCGCCAGCGAAACCTTTACTCGCTTTATGAAAGAAGGGGTACTGGGGGCCTTCTGTGGTCAAACGTCTATCCCCCTCGATTTGACCGGCAAGCAGCTGCTGATTCTGGGGATGGATCGGGAGCGGCGGGACGTGGTGGGGCCACTGGTGGCCACCGTGCTGCACATGCTGGTCACCCGCAATGTGGCCCAGCGTCGGCGAGATCCGCTGATTGTCGCGATCGACGAGTTGCCCACCCTCTATCTACCCACCTTGGTGCAGTGGCTGAACGAAAACCGGGAAGACGGGCTGGCGGTCATCCTCGGCTTTCAAAACCTGGTGCAGCTGGAGAAAACCTACGGTCGCGAACTGGCCCGCGCCATCCTGGGAGCCTGCGCTACCAAAGCAGTTTTCAACCCCCAAGAATACGAAGCAGCCCGCATGTTCTCCGACTTTCTGGGGGATGAGGAAATCCAGCACAAGCAAAAGTCGCGCAATCGCGGCGGCGGTAAATCCAGCACCACCATCTCCGACCAAGAGCGCACCCGCAAGCTATTTGAACCCAGCCAGTTTCTGCGCCTGCCGCCGGGCAAATGCATCTTGATCAATCCCGGCTATACCTCCCGAGGGGAAGCGGCCATCCCGATTCAGCAGGCAATCAAAATTCCCAAGACCGATGTGCAAGCCAGTGAAGGCAGCGAAGCCCTGTGGGCCAAAATCCACGCCCGACTGGTGCGCCGCAGCCCTCAGCGGATGCCCACTGCCGCCGATTTAGAAAAGCGGCGGCAGATGGTGGAAGCGATGCTGCCGGAGCCTCAAGCCCCGGTCAACTCGGCCTACCCCGACCCCGCTGGCCTGATCGACAAGTACAGCAGTTTGCTCTAGGAGAACCCTGATGACAATAGCGATTCAATCCCCCGATCTAGTGCTGGCGCAGACCCTAAGGGCAAAGCTGCCCGAGGCCACCGTCAATGCTCTACTGGTCCATCCCGATATTGCCGCTGACCTCCTTCCCGTCCTGGAACAGCCACCGTTAGGCGCTGACTATGTGCCCCGTGAGATTGAGGTGCTGTACGACGATGTGACGGTTTTGCACTGGCGGAATGGCCGGATTCAGGCCCAGTGCGCTGACGTGGAGATCGACTACACGCCAACGTTGGTGGAGTGGTTGATCGATGGCGACACGGCCTACTTTTCGGTTCAAGGGTTGGAGGTAATTAACCGGATCAAAATCATGCCCCTGATGGATTTAGAAAGTCTAGACCCCTTAAAGGAGGAACCATGCAAGCCGTAGTAAACCCCGGAGAAGCCAAGCAGATCGAGCAGGACTATGCTCACACCACCCTGGCCTCTAGCGAAATGGCAGCGGCTACGGCTCAATCAACTGCCGAGGCCGCACAGGCCTTTATTCAGATGCTGCGTGAGCGGCTCCAGGCGACTCGGCAAAAGGAGCAAGACTCTGAGAGTAATGCCTCAGACGCTCAACTAAATGATGCTGTGGAACTGCCCCAAGCTATCGCAGAGCCCATCGAGATTAAGATGGGCCGCGGGATTGTCTACCGCGAAGGCTATGCCGATAAAGACCCCATCAACAAGCTCAATGCCAATACATTGAAGCTGCTTCAGTCCGCTGTAGACGCACCCCAGCAGCCGGGCGCTGAGGCGACTACTGGGGCCAAAGGGACGATCAACATCAAGGCCGGAGATGAACTGGTTTATCGGATGAGCAAGGGGGCGGTTGAAACCAACCTGCTAGAACCGGATCTGGTTAATCAGGCGAGAACGGCTTTCCCGGAGGTTTCTCAGGAGGAGCCACCGCCAGAGATGCCCCATTCCAGTCAGACAGAGGTGTCTTCCCCGAAGGCATTATCCGCTGACGATCCCAAGCTGGCGGGTGAGACTGTGCCGTCTGTGTCCTCAGCAGAAGCCGCCACAGAACCTGAGCCCAAGGAGACCTTAGCCCCTGGGGCAGGTGAAGAGTCCCGACTGGCAGATAAGCCTGCGCCCGCCGTCTCTGTAGCTCCTGTCCAAGCATCCACGGAACCTGAACAGCAACCACCAGCCAGTCAGCCTGCTCCCACCCGAGTCGCAGCTCAGCCCCTGAGTATGGCCTCGCCCAGGGTAGTCTCCATCCTCGACGTGATAGAACGCCAAAATCAGCAGGTGGTCGAAAAAGCCACCCAGAAATGGATGCAGCAGACCACACGGGTGATGCGGCGCTCGTCCCAGCAGTTGACCGAACGGGTGGTGGCCCTGGCGGCGAATATCCGCAGTCGGCAGGTGGCCTCTACGGCGGTGGATTTGCTCCAAAAGTACGGCACTGCCTACAGCCCAGGCCGAGGCTTCTATGTGGCAGAGAACTACGTGGTCAGCTCTAAGGGCCGCATGGTTACGGTCTCAGATCGCCAGGGCATTGAGCTGATGACGGCCCGCAAAAC
Organism: Nodosilinea sp. AN01ver1; assembly: GCF_050565655.1. Taxonomy (NCBI): domain Bacteria; kingdom Bacillati; phylum Cyanobacteriota; class Cyanophyceae; order Nodosilineales; family Nodosilineaceae; genus Nodosilinea; species Nodosilinea sp. AN01ver1. The sequence continues at coordinate 59,788 of NZ_JBNXVS010000015.1, forward strand.
CCGTTGGGGGCTGGACATCCTTAAAAACGATATGGTGGCCTCCCAAGAGGCCGACTTTATGAAAGCCCGCCAGCAAATTCAGATTCAGGGGGTGGATGGTCTGTCTCCAGAGCCCCCCATGCGGGTGCGACAGTTAGGCAACCTTGCGCCTGCGGGCGACATGGGCATCACCCGCGATCTCACGGCCCTGGCGCTGGCGAAAACCGCCCGCAAGCTGCTCGATGTCACCGGCAGTCGCCCCAACGTGCAGGGCAAGCGGGTCTTCCAAGGAGGCAGCCAGTATCGGATTGAGGAGACTCCTAACAGCTTGAAAATTCAGGCGGGGGAGCGTGGGGCAATTCTCAGCATCGACAACGGCAAAATCAAATCCGATCTCACGTCTAAGGATGTGGCCTATTTCCGCTTTATTGATCGGGAACTCAGCCAGGATTTACAGCGGCACCAACCAGCAAAAGTGACGCCCTTGAATAGCCGACAACGCAGCCGTGCCGTAGGCATGGCCATGGGTGAGTAGGAATGGTGGAGAGTGCCCAGCAGCAGCTCGTGAACCACTTCACCTCCCATTTCCTGGGGGGTGAAGGGTTTACGACCATTACCGCCGCCCGGCAACAGGCGGCGCTGGTGTTGGGCACGCCAGTCAATCCTGGTACAGCCCTGGCGAAGCAGGTGGATGAAGCGGTGGAGGGGGCAGTGGTGCGAGCAGCCCAGGGCATCCTTCAAACCTCGGCCACAACTCACGACACCTATGATCGGCTGATCGAGTTGCACGATCGCCAGCCCGCCCTGAATGTTCGTTCCTCCACCAGCGTGTTGCAGCAGGCCTACAGCACGCCCATCCCCATCGCTTATTTGGCCTCTACCCTGGCAGGCATTACCCCAGACACGACTGTCTACGAACCCTCTGCTGGGCACGGCGCATTGCTGGTGGGAACTGACCCCACCCAGGTAACCGTCAATGAACTCAATCCAGATCGCGCCGCTGACCTGCGGGCTCAGGGCTATACCGTCACGGAGCATGACGGAGCGGATTATACGCCAGAGCGCCTGCACGATGTAGTGATCGCCAACCCACCCTTTGGCGCGGTACGGGACGGACAAGGGCAGCGTAAGCGGTTCAGGTTGCCGGGCAACCTGCGGGGGACAACCCAGATTGATCAGGCGATCTCGTTTCAAGCTCTAGGGGCGATGAAGGAGGATGGTCGCGCCGTTCTAATCCTGGGCGGCAAGCTGGGAGTGGATGAAGAGCTACGGTCTGAGCGTTACAACACTCTGGAAAGCCGAGGGTTCTTCTATGCCCTCTACCAGCAGTACGCCGTTACCCAACACATTTCCATTTGGGGTGACCTGTACCGCAAACAGGGCGCGGGTTTTCCGATTGATTTGATTGTGATTGAGGGTCGGGGACGGTCGGAACGCCCGTTACCGGCTGCTGATGTACCGGTTATCTACAAGTCGTTTGCTGAACTCAAGGAGTTGATTCCCCATGAACCTATCCACCACGCCCGTTTCTCCCTGGACGTACCCGTTCATGACCAGCCAGTATCCCAGTTTTCCCAACCTCTGGACGTTGGAGGGCCTGGGAACGCTATTCATCGTCAAAGTGCCACCCCAGCTAGAACAGCTGAGCGAAGCGACTTACCTGCAGCTGATGCAAACTCGGCTGGACAGAATGATTCAGGACTCGGTCTCGGAAACCTCCCAGATCGAGACGCAACAACTGCTGGCCACCACCCTCAGCGAGTTGGACTGGGCTCAGGAGATTCCGATCCTGGAGCCGGACGAGGAGCCGGACTTGGCTCTGGAGTATTGGCGGCAGCAGTGGGCGGAGACCCTGATTCGGAGCAACTGGCGGTTTCAGGAACGACTGAGCCACTACGGGGGAATCTTTCCGGTAACGCCCGTAACCCCCAGCTACCCAGATTACCTGGACTGGCTGAGCCTGCACGACGAAACCACGCTGGAGTCCTGGCTGAACGAACTGAGTCTGTAGTCCTTCACCCAGACCTGATTATGAATACTCCTCTTTCAACCGGCGGCGCTGAGGCTCCGTCGGCAGACACGTATGATGTTCAGCCCAGGCAAGTGGCCTATGTGCCCAAAAGCAAGGGCTTCTCGACTCAGACCCTGATTCCCTTCAACATGGCCAGTGCGGCCCAGCAGGCGCTGGAGCGATTCGAGCAGCAGCAGGGCGATATTGACGAGTACCTGGCCACTCGACTGGGCTATGGTTCCGTGGCTGAACTGCACCAGTACTTTAGCGCTGAACAGGTGGATGCCTCGGCCCTGGCGATCAGCAATATCGAGCGGGGAACGGGTTTCATCACGGGGGACCAGACCGGCATTGGCAAGGGCCGGATCTGCGCCAGCATCATGCGCTATGCCCAGCAGCAGGGGAAGATTGCCCTGTTCATCACCAAAGACAAGCCCCTCTATGCCGACATGATGCGGGATGTGGGCGATATTGGAATGCGGCGGTTTACCCCGTTTATTACTGACAGCGGCACTGAGATTCCGCTGGCCAATGGGGCGGCGCTGAAGACGGCTGGGGCCGCCAAGCAGCAGGCGGAAATGCAGGCGATGATCCAGCGGGGGGATCTGGGCCGTTACAGTGCCGTGTTCACCACCTACAGCCAGCTTCAGACGGTGGGGAAGAAAGAACCACTGCGGCGCACGTTCCTGAGGCGGATGGCTCCCAACGGCATTTTGATCCTCGATGAGGCCCACCAGGCGGGAGGCAGTAAAGGGGGATGGAAAGAAGCGGGGCCACCCGACCGGGCCGATTTTGTGCGGGAGCTGATCGATCTGTCCTCGGGGGTGTTTTACTCGTCGGCTACCTATGCCAAACGGGCCGATGTGATGGATTTGTATGCCCGGCGCACCGACCTGCGGTTGGGCGTCAGCAGTATGACGGCACTGGAGAACATCCTCACCCGTGGGGGAGTGCCGCTCCAGCAGATTGTGGCCAGCAAGTTTGTGGCCTCGGGGCAGATGCTGCGGCGGGAGCGCTCCTATGAGGGCATCTCGTTTCAGGCCAAGACTGTGCCGGTGGATCGGGAGGTAGCGGACGACTTCTCGGCGGCGATGCGGGCGATTAAGGATTTTGACCGGGCCAAGCAGAAGGCGGTGAAGGCGATTGGTAATGAGGCGAAGGCAGAGGCAAAAGCCCTAGGAGAAGATGGAGCGATTGGTGAGGTAGGAGCCCGGAGTACCAACTTTACCTCGTTGATGCACAACTGCATTGAGCAGGGGCTGCTGGCCCAGAAAGCAGACGCTACGGTGCAGGAGGCGATCTCAGCGCTCCAGCGGGGCGAAAAACCGGTGATTACGGTGGCCAACACCATGGGCAGCTTCATTGAGGACTACGCGGAGTCCCAGGATTTGAGCCCTGGGGACGCCATGAACCTCTCCTTTGGGGATCTGCTGGAACGGTATCTGGAGCGATCTAGAGATGTGGTGGTGAAAGACTACCGGGGCCACTCCACCCGCCTTCGCCTCAGCGATGACCAACTCGGAGCTGATGCCGTTCTGGTCTATGAGGAAGCGCTGGACTGTATTCGCGAGTCCGACTTCAGCAGCATTCCCATTAGCCCCATCGACTATATCGAGCAACAACTGGAGCGGGCGGGCTACCGGGTTACCGAAGTCACCGGGCGCAAGGTGGGGATTGAATATGGGGCTGACGGCTCCATGGCCTACAAGGTGCGGCTGGGGGAGGAAAAGACAGCCAAGGGCAAGATCGATGCCGTGGCCCGGTTCAACTCTGGGGATGCCGATGTCATCTTGCTCAACTGTTCGGGGTCTACAGGGATTTCGCTCCATGCCTCAGAGAAATTTGCCGACCAGCGGCCTCGCCATATGATTGTGGCCCAGGCGGAGCGGGACATCAACGTGTTTATGCAGATGCTGGGCCGGGTGCATCGCACCGGGCAGGTGGCGTTGCCTGCCTACACGCTGTTGATGGGAGATCTTCCAGCGGAAAAACGACCGGGGGCGATTCTGTGCCGCAAGATGGCCAGCCTCAATGCCAATACAACGGCAGCACGGGAGACCGATATCTCGTTGAACACCGTGGTGGATTTTATGAATCCCTACGGCGAGCAGGTGGTGACGGAGTTGCTGACGGATGACCCGGAGCTGAATGCCAAGCTAGATTTTCCATCAACTCAAGCTGAGAACGATGCTTCTGATATTGCCCTAATCAAGCGGGTGACGGGTCGGATTCCCTTGCTATCTATTGCAGAACAAGAAGCGGTCTACAGCCTGATTGAGTCGGAGTACCGTGACCTGGTGGATCAGACGCGGGCGATGGGGGAGAACATTCTGGAGGCAGATCAGCTAGATCTCGATGCTCGTCCCCTGGCGCGGATGGAGGTGATGGCGGATGACAGCGAGACGGCTAGTGAGTTCACCGGGCCAGTGTATCTGGAGTTGGTGGAGGCTAAGAGTGAGAGCAAGCCGCTGACCCAGCTTCAGGCGATTAATGCAGTTCGTGAGTCGGTGGGGTTGGCTGAAGTATCAGCGGTGGATGCCCACGCCCCAGATGCCCTGTCTCTGCTGGCCAGGCAACAGGTGGCGACGACAATTACCGAGTTGGAAGCGCAGACAAACCGCTACCGGCAGGCGGCGATCGCCCAAAAGCAAGATAGTAAAGCGATTGAAAAGCTAAGTGATCGCATCGAACAGCAGCTCATGCATGTCTCTACGGTGTTAGAACAGTTCGTCCCAGGAACACCACTGCGACTCGTGACGCCTGCCAGCAAGACCATTCTCTATGGGGTGGTCGCTGGGGCCGATGCCAAAAAGCGATCCGGCAGTCCCGCAGCACCAAACCGTTGGAAGCTCAGGATTCTGGTGGCGGATTCGGCCCGGCAGATTACGGTGCCCTTTTCTAAGTTCAACACGGGGCGGGCGGGGGCGATCGATGCTACGGTTCAGACCGAGGACTGGTTTGGCAATAGCGTCTATTCCCTGTTCGACCAGCAGCAGGAAGCAGGGCGAGTCAACCGGCAAATCTTCACCGGCAACCTGATCAAGGCGTTTGAGAAATACTCTAACGGCAAGTTGGTGAACTACACCGACTACCGAGGCGAGGTGTGCCAGGGGCTGATTATGCCCAAGGGCTTTGATATTGAGTCGGAGCTGACTAAGGAACCGGTGGCCTTTAAGGAGCCCCAGCAGGTGTTTCGGTTCCTTACAGAGCTGACCAACCGACAGGGGACGGTGAAGACCCTCGATGAGCTGTTGTTGCTGAAGCCCCAACAAGCTGGGGAGGGGTTCATTCTGCAAGCGCCGAAGTCGAAGGAGTCGGGTGGGCGCTACTACCTGGATGAGGACTTGATTGCAGCGGCGGGGTCGGATTTTTATTCGGTGGCCGATCGCATGGAAGTCGTCATTCCGCCAGAGCGGCTAGAGCGGGTGCTGGGCGTGGTGATGCACCAGCGAAACTACACCCTGGCAGCGTTTGAGTTTAAGGAGGTGGCGCGGCAGTTGATGGGGGTATCGTTGCCGACATTGGAGAAGGTGGAGGTGGAAGCGGTGAAGCCACCGGTTGTTTCTCAGCCGGTGGCTCCGACAGTAGAGACTCAAGCCAACGAAGGGACAACCTCAGCAGCGCCAGAACTCGTGCCTATAGAGGCTGAACCGTCCCCAGATGTACCCAATCTGCCCCTCATGGGCCAACTGGAGAAGCGAATTCTGCGGTTTTTGAGGAATGCCGGGATTGAGCAGGAGGTAATGACCTCTCAAGATTTTCATCTGCGGATTGAGAATGAGCCGTTCATTCCGCTGGTGGTGGAGCGGCAAGGGGATGAGCTGTATCTGACCCATTACCTAACCCAGAACGGCGATATGTTTATTGACTCGGAGATGGTGTTTCGGGTGCGGGGGGAGGGGCATATCGAGTTTAAGGAGACGGCGGTACAGAGTCTGCGGGGTGGGGAGTCGCGATTGCCCGATCGTGCCTTTGCCCAAGTTTTCTCCAAAAATATTGTGCAGCAGGGGTTTGCTGAGGCGGCTCAAGTCCAGCTTCAGGCCCAGGCAGCCCCCGCAGTGGCGCAGGAACCGGAGGATGAGCGATCGCAGATGCCGAGTGATATGCGGCAGTATCTGGAGGTGAAAGAGCAGTATCCCGATGCGATCGTGCTGGTGACATCGCCAGATCAGCGGTTTTATGAGGCATTTTTTGAGGGCGCTCAGCCCTTGATCGAGCATCTGGAGATGATTGGCACCAGCATGGAATCTGGGGTGAAGGAACTCGGACGGGTACGAGTGGCAGGGTTCCCGGTGGGGAGTTTGCACAAGTACTTGGACAAGTTGACCTGGCAGGGGGAGGTGGTGATTGCGGAGGGAGAGGGGGCGATCGCCCTTCACCCCCACCAGCCGACCGAACCAACCCTAGAAGAACCTGCCCCAATTCCTGTTGAACCCATTCCCCTGCCCCAGGCTTCAGCAGCAGCGGTTGAAGAACCTGAATTCCGGGTACAAAGCCTATTTGACCTCGCCCCGTTCAACTGGGCGCACCAAAATGGCCATCGGGAGAGCCATGCTGCCGATCCAGCCTGGACTGCTCCAGTGGAGGACCATCAGCCAACCGCGTCATTGTCAGAAGTGGCCGTAGATCCGCCGACACCCCCTTTATCTGGCCCCACGGTTCCAGCGGTAGCTGATCAGGGGCAACAGGCCAACGATGCAGCGCCCAAGGCATCAGAACCCTTGCCAGGGCCAGCTTTAGAGACTTTGCGGGACTGGTACCGCGCGGCCCGCGACTTGGGCCATGATCCGTTACACCTGGAACAGATCAAGCAGTTGGGTCTCTCAGCCAAACAGGCTAATGGTAACGGGTTTGGCCTCGCGCCAAACCTACAGCAGGCGATGGCTCAAGACCTGGTTCAATATCAAGCGTTGCAGCAGCGGGGAGAATACGTGGCCCAGGCTTCTAAAAAAATCCTGTCGGTGATCGGGCAGACCCGAGGCCCTCACACCCAGTTTCGCGGCAAAGTCTATGAACTGAAGCAGACCGCCGACCGGCTGACCGTCCGCCGGGTGACACCTCAACCCCAGACCATTCTGGAAATGGCCCAGGGGAAAATTCAGCGCACGGTGGTGACGGCTGAAGACTGCCAGCGGTTTCAGCGATTTGTGCAGCGCCTAGAATCAGACCGTGTTCCAACCCCGACCTCAGTAGGGCTTGAACGATGATGACCCTGGCCCCCTTGCCCGCCGACTACCGCCCCCAGTCCATCGTGATTTTGTGTGATGGGCAAAAGGCCGTGCATGTGGAGGGCAATGAAATGCAGCTCGATGTGGAGTGGACGGCAGAGCGCGAACCCGAGCGCCTGGAGATGTTTTGGGATGGGGTACTGGTCTATGCCCTGGTGAACCAGCAGCTCACAGTCAACCGTCTGGAGTTGGTGACGGGCGCTGTCCACCCCATGGAATGGATCTTTCAAACCCCAGCAGGCCAGGCCGATGAACCCAGCCCTTCGCGCCACGTTTGATTGGCTCCGGGATCAAGGACTGCCACCGCTGCCCGTTGCCCCAGCCCAAGACCCGACGCGCTACCCAGCCCGAAACGGGGATGGCAGCCTGAAGCGCGACAAAGACGGGGCTCTGGTGCCTGCCTTTACCGGCAAGAACCCCAGTTTTTTGGATCAGCGTGGAATTCCCCATCTCATCAGGCATACCCAGTATCAAAATCGGATGCCGACTCAGGCAGAGCTTCAGACCTGGTTTGCCCACCCTGACAACGGCATTGGCACTCTGGGCGGCTGGCACAACATTGTTTGGATTGATGTGGACGTGAAGCAGCTTGAGTCGCAGCAGGCCTGTGACCAGCGGATTGCCGATTGGCTGAGCCAACACCCGCTCTTACAGCAGACCTTTACTGAACGTACCCATAGCGGTGGCTGGCGGCTAGCGGTGCGAGTCCACGAAAAGAGCTTTACCAATTTCTCGCTAGATGGGGTGGGCGGCCACCACATGGGCGAGGCTCTGGGCCAGGGACGCTTCACAGTGCTCGCGCCGACGGTTGGCCCGAGTGGCAAGGCCTATATCAATGTGCAGCGGGTACCGCCGGTTTGGGTAGAGCGGTTGGATGCGATCGGGCTGTACCCGGTGAGTGATCGAAGAGAGCAAGGCCAATCCCGCCAGTCTCGACCTCAAATCCAGGCTCAGCCTGCCCAACCGGGAGTCTTGCGACTGGAAGATCTGGCCACAGCAAAGGCTCAGGCGGTGCTGCATGGGGATAGTCCGCTAGAGTCCCGCTCTCATTCCCTCACCTATGCCCTGCGTGAGTTCTATGGGTGGGAGAACTGGGCTGGCCAGAACCGGGTGCCGATTAGCGGTGATGCCGAGGATTTGGCGCGAGTGGCGGGGGCTGCGTTAGGAATTGACGCGGAGAGGGTTGAGCGAATTATGGAGAGTGTTGCTGATCCGGCCAGTTGCACGCCGGCGGTGGTTTTTGCTGGGGGCGAGACTAGCGCTTGGAAGCGCGTATGGAAGCTAGACCGAGAAGTCTATCAAGAGCTGTGTCCTAGCAATACGAAGCAGTCTATCCAGACTACTGCCAGGAAGAACCATCACGTTCTGACTTTGGGCAAACCTCAAAAGAGGCAAAACGCCATCATCCAGGCTCGCGCAGTCCATCAGCCGACAATCTCAGCGGCTCAGATTCAAATGTTTGTAAACCAGGCCCGCGAAATTCTGGCCCATGCCCATCAGCCAAAGCAAGGGAATGTCCCTGGTGATGGCTCAGCGGTAGAACCCAAATCTTGGGTACAGGGGCGCATTTATCGAATCGCCTCAGAGGGGCAGCAGCTGACCGTACACGCCCGTGGACGGGGCGCTATTTTGCAGGCCCAGGGGGATACGATCACCTCGGAATGCCTGACCATGGCTGATTTAAGTCGGTTTCAGGCTGAGGTGTCGCGGATTCGGAATCGTCATCGATTGATTAAAACAACAAAGGCTACCTCGTCCCCGTGTCTAGAGCGATGATCTTGGTCTGGTTATGATTTGGGTGGGTCATGGAAGTCTGGCATGGTTGAGTCAGGGCCACGCCAGAGGTATTGGGTGAGAGCCTCACCCTCTTGGGTTTCTTTCGCCGGATTAACTGGGGGTTTACGACGCAGGGATTGGTAGAGTAGGTGACGATGCACATCAAAGGTGGCTTCAAGCAAATCCACATAGACGGCAGCGGCACTGAGGGCCATGCGGTAGCTGAACCAGGCAGTGGGTAGCGCTAACAGGGGTGCCCACCAGGCAAGGGGCGTCCAAACCAGAAAAAGTAGACTCCAAAAGCCGACCCGCACGGCGGTATTGAGGGCGGCGCGGGCTTCTTGAAGTTCTTTGCGGGTGCTGTCGGGAAGGAGTAGCCAAAGGCGGGGCCAGCAGACGACAGCATCGAGCCCGTAGCGTTCTTTCGAGCGGTATTCTGAGGCGCGTAGCAGGTTGCCCAGGCGGGTGGGCATAAACTGATTGGGCTGTGATGGAGAATGCATGAGCTGCCAATCGAGCTGGGCGTACTCGTTCAGTTCCTCGGCAGAGAGGATGGCTTCCCCCTTACCGTATAACTCGCCCCACCGTTGCTGTTGCTGTTGCCACTGGGTGAGGTATCGCTGGGTTCGGATGCGGCGGAGAAGTTTTATCCAGCGGGGCCAGTAGCCTTCTAAACAGCGCAGCATGGGCCGGTCAAATTTTTGGGCAACGGAGGAGGAGGTGACAATTACGAGCAGCCCGACAATCAGCAGCCCGACTTGGAAGGGTTGGGGTTGTCGTAGTGCCCAGTTTTTGAGGGGAGCCCAGCCAAAGTGGTAGATGCAGGCGGTTAGCCCACCCAGCCAAAACGCGAAGGCGGGAGTCAGCAGGTTGGTGACCCACTGCTCTGAGACCTTACCGGTCATGCCTTCGAGAAATTTGGAGTACATGGGTTAGGCGGAACTTTCCGATAGTGGGGCAGGCACCAGAGTAACGTTGTGGATCGGGCAGTTGGGGGGAGCGATGCCTGTCCGAGGGCGGTACCAAATATAGTTGCAGCCTTCTACCGGGCAGACGAAGGTAGCGGCGGCGATGACAGATACAGAACCGGCTAGCGGGTCGTAGCTGCGGGTGACCGGAGGTGGCACTTTGTCTTGGAGGAACTGTCTGGCCCACTCGCGGGTGGCGTCGCGCTGTGCTAAAAGCTCTAGGATGTCATTGTCAACGGCTTCACCGGCCTGAGCTTTGGCAAGATAAGTCGCCAGGCCAATTTGGACGGTTTCTGCCTCTGCGCCGACTAAATCGGGCAGGTAAGGGCCAATGGTGCGGGCGGTTTCTAGGATATCTTCAGGGGTCATTGCGATCGCAATAGAATGTATGGGCCAGAGCAACCCCCACGAGTATATCGCCCTGGCCAGCACGTGAGGATGGGAGCAATGGCTACGGGGTAAAGACGATGACCCAGGCAAAGGTAAAGCTTGCTTCTTTTGAAGAGTATCTGGCCTACAGTGATGAGACGCCGATGGAAGGGCGTTATGAATTGGTGGGTGGGGAGTTAGTCGCGTTGCCGCCGGAGTCTGAAGAGAACAATTGGCTTGCATTGAATCTGCGCAATTATCTGATTCGGGTGGTACCGCGTCGTTTAGTGCGGGTTCACGTCTGCGAGGTACAGGTGCCTGTTTTACAGGCTAAAGATGCGGCGAACTGCTTTCCTAACCTGATCGTGCTGCGACAGGAGCATCTGGGACAGACCCAGCGGCGATTGACCATTACCCTGGACATGCCACCGCCGCACCTGATTGTGGAGGTTGTGAGCCCTGGCAAGACCAATCGAGACCGGGATTTTGGCCAAAAGTGCGCTCAGTATACAGCGATTGATGTGCCGGAATATTGGCTAATTGCCCCGGTGGCTCAAACCGTAATGGTTCTGACCCTGGCCGGAGCGAGTTGCCAAGAGGTGGGCATGTTTAGCACCCAGGCGCGTCCATCGCCTCGGTTGAGCTTCCAGATTTGGCGCTAAGAGTGGAGCAGCTGTTTGTCTCTGAAAGCTAACCTCAATCTAGCTGATTACACGCCGGTATAGCTGAAGGCGGCCCAGTGGAATGGGTGGGCAAAGTGGTTAGAGGGGAGCAGGATAAGGGATTGAAACAGGTCAGGGTTTGTCTCTTGAAAGTATTTGGCTTTTTGCTGGCTGGTGGTATCCCTTACCCAAAGCTGCGCCTGTCGCAGGGCTTCAGAAGGTTTTAAATGTTCTTTCCGCCAAAGATCGTAGAAGCGGGTCAGCAGAATGCGCGTACTGTAATCGTCCACGGCCCAGAGCGAAGCAATAACGGCGGCAACTCCGGCTTGGAGCAGGCCCGTTGGTAGGCTGACGGCTTCGTCGGCGTTTTCGAGGCCTTGGATGCCGGTTTCGCAGGCGGAGAGGATGGCGAGTCGGAGACCACCGCTTTCAGCCAAATTCAGGGCGAAGATGTCTTTGAGGGTGAGGAGACCGTCGCTCATGGCAAGTCCGCTGTTGAGGGGTTCATTGAGATTGGCGGTGCCGTGACAAGAGAAGTGGGTGATCGCGGCTTGGGGTAAAGCGGTTTTAACGGCGGTGGTGGTGGCGCGATGGTGGCGAAAGATGGTGGCTTGGGGGAGGAAGGATGAGATCGCACTATTGACTTCTCGCTCGGAGTTGGGCAGGTCGTTCCGGGGATTATCGATTGCCAACATTGCTTGTGTGTCTATCTGATGCGCGATCGCTGTTGCTGCGGTGAGTGATTTGGCATTGGGCGCATAGGTGAAGTGAATGCTGTCGAGAGCGTAGCGTTTGCCGTTGGGGGTGCTGGGATCTTCTGTCCAAGCGGCATGGAGGGGCAGAAAGCTAAGGAGTCCAGTGGGAATGAGAGTAGCTTGCTGGAAGTTGTGATCTGTGAGGTACTGGATTAGCGGTGCCATAAGGGGTTCCCAGAGTTGGCGTGTAGCGCGATCGATTTCCTCACACCACTGAAAATAGTTAGCTTTTGAGTCATCCCGGAAATTTTGATAAGATCCGAACCAGCGACTGAGTTTAGGGTTGTCCACAGATCCGTAGAGGATTTCTCGCAAGATCGTCTCGGTCAAATCATCCAGCCAGATAGACTGAATGTTCTCTGGAGTAACGATAACAGCGAGACTGCCTACGAGTGTGGTGACAAGATAGACCAATGGCTGATCGCTGCTTGCCGCCTGATGCACTTCTTCAAAGGTTGGTAAGGTCAGGAACTTTTCGTAGCCAGGTATCTGGCGGATGTCTTGGATGAGGGTAGTGAGTTGATAGCGAAGGTCGATCGCAGTTTCTCGTAGGGTTTCGGGGGTGAGGCTATAGCGATCGCTGGAAATCATGCGATCGCGTTGCCGACTCTCCAGGTTTCGCAGTTGCTTAGTAATGTCCTGATAGCGATTGTAAAGGTCTGGAGCAATTTGTTGAAGTTGCGTAAGGTCAGAGCGATCTCGATCGAGGCTCTCACTAAGACCACGAGCACGTCCTTGTTCCAAAGTAGTGACAGCATCTTGTAGGTTAGCAGTACGAGCCATAGCATAGGCAGCACGACGAGGCAGATCGACAGCCATAGATAGTTCATTTGTTTTGCTATCCAGGAGGTTGGCACCTTGATACAAAATTTCAGAGGCACAGAGTGCCTGCTGATAAATTGGAACCGCATCTTGCCAGCGTCGTTGATCGCTGTAAATGTTGGCTAAAACACGAGCGGCTCTACGGCAATCATTAGGAAATACCTCAGTTTCAAAGACTCCCAGACTGGCTTGGTAGGCAGTGATCGCATCTTCAACATTTTTAGCTTTACTGCCTCGGAGGCGGAGATAATAGGCAATTGCCAGGTTATTCATGATTTGTGCCCATTCAAAGGGCATAGCCGCTTTAGTCCTTACAGAAAGAGTTTGCTGGTAGGCAACAATCGCATCTTCAATATTTTGGCCTTCGTCACCTCGGATACGACTGCGGTAAGCAAGTGCTAGATTGTTCATAGTGGTTGCCCACTCAAAGGGGTAATTCGCCTTTGTTATCACAGAGAGGGTTTGTTGGCAGGCAGTAATTGCATCTTCAATATTCTGGGCTTTGTCACCTCGGATACGTTCAAAGTAGGTAAGTGCTAGGTTGCTCATAACTTGTCCCCACTCAAAGGGCATAGCTTCTTTAGTTCTTACGGAGAGGACTTGCTGATAGATATCGATTGCATCTTCAAAGTCTTGGGCTTTGTCACCTCGGATTCTTGCGCAGTAGGCATTTGCCAAATTCATCATTGCCGTTGCCCACTCGGAGGAATGATTTGCTTTAGTCATCACAGAAAGGGTTTGTTGCCAGGCCGCGATCGCATCTTCAATGTTCTCAGCTTTATCACCTCGGATACGAAAGTAATAGGCATTGCCCAGATTCATCATTGCCGTTGCCCACTCAAAGGGATGGTTTGCTTTCGTTATCACAGAGAGAGCTTGCTGGTATGCAGCAATTGCGTCCTCAATATTCTCAGCTTTATTACCTTTGAGACGGTCACGATAGGCATTTGCCAGATTCACCATTACCATTACCCATTCGGTAGGCATAGCTGTTTTTGTGATTATGGAAAGAGCTTCTTGGTAGAGAGCAATTGCCACTTCAATGTTCTGAGCTTTATCGCCTTGAGTGCGCCAATAGTACACAATCCCCAGATTCGTCATGATTTGTGACCGCTCAACAGGCATAGCCGTTTTTGTTATCACTGATAGAACTATCTGATAGGCAGAAATGGCTAACTCTAAATTCAGCCATCGATTACCTATAGGGAACTGTTGCAGTAGATAACCAAAGAGGGAGAACGCAAATGCTATTGATATTTTTTGCTGTTCTGTATTTTGGGTAAGCAATCGAGACGCTACTGAGGGTAAAATGTTCAATAAGACGGGGGTAAATTTTTCTTTCTGCTGCTCCCATATCGGATAGACTTGTTTGGGATTTCCTTGGCTACCTATCAAAAACTGCAAAGTTTCTATCAAAAACTGCTCTTCATCTTCGGTATTTGCGTTTACCGTTTCAACTCCTATTACTTGCTCCAATTGTGCTGCAACGCCCCGTAACCATTCAACATTTCTATTCCCTTGGCTCTCCAGGTAGTTAGCATATTCTTTCATCGCCCCCGGTAGCTCCGCATCAACCAGTTCTTCATTTGCCTGGAAAATCTCAACTTCCTGCCCTAGTGGACAAGCCAGCAGTTTCTCAATCAATTTCACATATGCCTGCATCCGCTGCTCATCCATCGCTGCACATCCTTCAGAGTTCACATCTAATTATTCCTGATTCATTCCGGAGAATTGCCCAAACCTTCAGCATCCCATCGCACTCCGCACCGTCCGTAGAGGGGGGCAATCTCATTAGCCTTTCTGCACCGTCACCTTGAGATAGGGATGTCCATAAACCACGTAGGCTAACCAAGTCGCATCGCCTGCGGCCTTTGCCTTTTCTCGGGCTTTTCGGCTCGCTTCAGCTAAATCAGAACCTGCCAGTAAAGCCATATAGAGCGCTTCTGAAAAAACTCGCGCCGGTCGATCGCCCACCGCCCAAAGGCTCCCAATGAAAGCACCGGCACCTCCTTTGAGAAACGCTTGCGCAAAACCAGAGATGCCCGTTAAGGCATATCCGGTACGACCAATCTGACAGGCGTTGAGTAACACAATCGGTTGATTCTTCACCGTCTGGAACCGGCAGTATTGCGAGACTGTGGTGGCACTCAAAGAAGCTGGAATATACTTTCCACCTTCAATCCGGCCTTCTAGCAGCAGATTGGCTGTTGCTGTCGATCCGTGCTCCGCTTGTCCATGTCCAGCAAAATGCAGCAAATCAAAAGAGGCGGATTCAAGCGCTTGCCGCACCGGGTTGGGTTGAGGTGCGATCGCAGTCGCTTGAAACGTTTGCTCTAGAAACTGCGCTTCTTGCTCGGCCTGGGGTAACCGATAGCAGTTGTCGGGGTAGTGAGGAATAACATAACGACAGCGATCGGGCCGGAGTATGATGGATTCTGGCGGAAAACCGACATCGTAGAGCCATCGCACCAGCCCCAACTGTCCCAAAAAGAAGACTTCATCGGGGAGAAAGGCTTGACTGGGTGGCTTGAGGTGAACCAGTTCCCAGGGAATAAATGGCTCGGTGGAAATCACCATGATGCTTTGGATGTCCTGCGATGCTCCCAGAGCTGACGTTGGAGGGCTTCGGGAAAAAGCTCATCCAGGAGCTGCCCACCAAAGCCTCGCAGTTCCGCCGCGAAGGCTTCGACATCCTCTTGCGAGCTGTACCAGCGCGATTCGATTTCTCGGTAAAGGGTTTCGACATACTGTTGGCGATCGCTGGTAATTGGCTTTGATTCATAGCGACCCAGAATATTGAGGGCGGGTGAATCTAATTCATAGTCATAGGTAATTTGGGTACCATTGCGGCGCTCGATAATTCGAAGCTGATGTAAGGGTTCTGATAATTTAGGAATATTTTGAATCGAGCCGTTAGCGGAGAGGCGCTGCGGAATTTGGGCTTTTGATGCAACGATTTGTGGCACGAGGGCAAGGGTCAGCAGCGGCAGCTGTGATTGACGGAAGACTACCCAGACTTCACCCTCACCCAGATGAGTCGGTCTGAGGTCAAAGTAAAGGTGTTGAGGAGTTTCTATGTTGAGGGACTCAATCTCAACGTGGGACTCTCCAACAGATTCAAAATTGACTTTGGGAATGACATGCACAATCAGTGATTTCAGAGCATCAATCTGAACTTTTTCACTCTTAGAAGTTGCAGAACTAACGAACTCAATCATATCTTCCGAGATAATTACCTCTACCGTAGTAACTCGTTGAACAATGACATGATCATCCATTTCAGCATGAACGTAACAGTCAATGAGAGAGGCATCATGTTCTTCAGTATCATTCTTCACTGGATCATGATCATCGGCTCTCTGGTCAGCGGCTCTTTGGTCAGCAGCTCTTTGGTCAGCGGCTCTCTGCTCAGCGGCCCTTTGGTCAGCGGCTCTCTGCTCAGCGGCTCTTTGGTCAGCGGCTCTCTGCTCAGCGGCTCTTTGGTCAGCGGCTCTTTGGTCAGCTCCAGGAGTCCATGTTCTTAATGTCTCAGACTGTTGTTGACTTAGCCTGAGCCACATCCATTCACGGGTAGGTTCCTGTGATGCTAAAAGTTCTAAGATCAGGTTATCAACCGGCTGCCCATTATCGGCTTGCGCAGGTAAATCAGCCAGTTTCTGGTCAATCTTGATCGCCAGTTCAGCATCGAGTAATTTGCTCAAATAAGGGCGAATGGCATGGGCGGCTTCAAAAATAGCTGCTGACGAATGAGTTATGTTGATTTCTGGTGTATGGAGGGAAAAGAAGGAAGGGCGTATCCTGCTGGATGAAACAAGGTAACCAGCGAAGGAATACACCATGAATGACGACAATCTTATTGCATTGCCCCCGAGCGAAACAACCGAGAGTTTCAGCGATGCGTTGAGCGATCTGATTCGACGAGGAGCCCGACAAATCATCGCGCAAGCCGTCGAAGCGGAACTGGAGGACTTTTTAGCGCAATATCGAGACCGACGAGATGAGCAAGGCCGGCAAGCCGTTGTGCGCAACGGCTACTTGCCCGAACGCACGATTACGACCGGGGTGGGGGAGGTAGACATTCAAGTGCCGAAGGTGCGCGACCGTAGTGGCAGCGGGGTAAAGTTCACCTCCCAGTTACTGCCGCCGTACCTAAAACGCGCCCGTAGCGTGGAGGAGTTGCTGCCGTGGTTGTACCTCAAAGGGGTCTCTAGCGGGGACTTTAGTGAGGTGCTGTCGTCGCTGCTAGGGACAGAGGCGAAAGGGCTTTCTCCCGCGACGATTGGCCGACTGAAAGCCAAGTGGAGTCAGGAGCACCAGACCTGGCAACAGCGATCGTTACGGCAACAGCGCTATGTCTATATCTGGGCGGATGGCATCTACTTCAACATCCGCGCCGATGAGCGGCAGTGCCTGTTGGTCATCATCGGGGTCACCGATAAAGGCCGTAAGGAACTCCTGGGCCTGGAGTCGGGGTATCGGGAATCAGAGTTGAGTTGGAAAGCCTTACTGCTGCGGCTCAAAGACCAGGGACTATCCCAGGCTCCTCACCTGGCGATTGGCGATGGGGCCTTGGGCTTCTGGAAAGCCTTGCCCCAGGTGTTTCCCACTACCCAAAACCAGCGCTGCTGGGTGCATAAGACCGCTAACGTACTCAACAAACTTCCCAAACGTCAGCAGCCGGAGGCCAAACGCGCGATCTGGGAGATTTACCGAGCGGAGAGCAAAACCGAGGCCAATCAAGCCTTTGATCGTTTCATTGCAACCTACCAGGTCAAATATCCCGAGGCCACCACCTGTCTAGCCAAAGACCGGGATGTCCTGCTGACCTTCTTCGACTTCCCCGCTGAGCATTGGGCGCATATTCGCACCACTAACCCCATCGAATCGACCTTTGCCACCGTGCGGCTCAGAACCGACCAGACCCGAGGCTGTGTCTCCAAGGACACCATCCTGGCACTGGTGTTCAAGTTGGTCGAGAGTGCCCAAAAGAGCTGGCTCAGAATTCGAGGCTTTAAACACCTCGCTGATGTGATTGAAGGAGTGCCGTTCAAAGATGGATGCCGGGCCGATGACACACCCGATGTGACCCAGATGCAGGACGCTGCCTAGGTTCTAGCCATACACCAGATTTGACAATATCTCCTGACGAATACATGGTTAATCTCTTGGTGCTGGGACATGGACAAGATTACACGCCGGTATAGCTGAAGGCGGCCCAGTGGAAGGGGTGGGCAAAGTCACGCTGGTCAGGAGGGGATAAGAGCATTTGCTTGTACAGATAGTCGGCGGTGCTACCTGGCGTGTTGACACTGGATTGTGCTGTCAAGGCGGTTTTGAAGTAAGCAGCCTTTTCACCGTTTGTGGTGTCACGTAGCCATTGCTGGGCGGCTCGGAGAGCAGCAGCGGGTTCTAGATCGTCTTGACGCCAGAGGTGATAGAAGCGGGTAAGCAATAGCATGGTGCTGAGGTCGGAGACTGACCAGAGGGAGGCAATTACAGCGGCGACTCCTGCTTGGAGCAGGCCAGTGGGGAGGCTGATGGCTTCGTCTGCGTTTTCGATGCCGATCATCCCGGTTTCGCAGGCGGAGAGAATAGCGAGGCGGAGGCCATGGTTACCTTGGGTTGTATCTGCAAGATTAAGGGCGAGGATGTCTTTGAGGGTGAGGAGTCCATCGCTCATGAGCAGTCCGCTAGTAAGGGGTTCATTCAGGTTGGCGGTACCGTGGCAGGAGAAGTGAGCGATGGTAGCGTTGGGTAATTGAGACCGCACCTGTTCTAATGTTGCTTTTTCGTGGCGAAGTACAGTCGGTTGGGAAAAGGTCGAGATTGCAGCCTGAATTTCTCGTTCGGAGTGAGACAGGTCTTGGCTGGGGTTGTCGATAGCGAGAATGGATCGGACCGGTACTTGATCTGAGATTGCTCGTGCTGCGGTGAGGGATTTGGCGTTGGGGGCGTAGGTTATATGGAGATCATCAAGGGCGTAGCGGCGGCCATTAGGTTTGCTGGGGTCTTCCGTCCAGGCGGCATGGAGAGGAAGAAGGCTGAGGTAGCCAGTGGGGATGAGGGTGATGCGATCGATTCCCTTCTCTTGGAGTTGCTGTATGAGTGGTCCCATGAGAGATTTCCAAAGTTGTTGGGTTTTGTCTTCAATGGTGTTGAGCCAGGTTTGACGATCGGTTAGGGAGTTTTTGTTGTCGGCGAACCAGGTTTGTAGGAAGTCAGTGAGATAGGTGTCAGTGAAGTTGTCAAGCCGGACAGCATGGATTTCGTCTAGGGTAGTGACGAGGGCAAGACTACCCGCAGGAGTTGTGAGGAGGTAGACAAGGGGGTGAGCGAGGGTGACAGCTTTTTGAATGTCTTCGAAGGTAGGGAGGGTGAGTAAGGTTTCGTACCCCGGTTGTTGGCGGATTTGGTCGAGGGTGGTGATCAGTTCTGCTCGAAGGCAGGTTACTTCTTTACGGAGAGTTGCTGAGGTGATACTGTTGCGGTCATCGCTGGTCATGTGCTCCCGCTGTTGAGCTTCAAGATTACGGAGCCGTTGGGTAGTTTCTTTGTATTTGATATAAAGATTCTCGTTTTGTACTTTAAGTTGATCGAGGTTAGTTCTATCACGTTCAAAGGTTTCGCTGAGGCCACGAGCACGACCTCGCTCTAAGGTCTTAATCGCTTCTGAAAGCTGGCCTATCTTGGCCAGAGCATAGGCCGCCCAGCGAGGGAGATCAGCGGATTCGTTCAATTCAGCGGCTTTGCCATCAAGCAAGTTAGAACTTTGGTATAAGGTTTCGGCGGCTTGCAATGCAGTTTGATACGCAGTGATTGCCTCTGCCCAGTGCTTTTTTGTAAAGTACAGATCGCCCAAATTGCGAGCAGTTCTGCGGCAGTTGTGTGGGAAAAATTCTGGAGTATATATCTCTAGGCTAGATTTATAGGCTACTATTGCATTCTCGATATTCTGTGCCCGGTTCCCCTGGATTCGGTCTGCGTAAGCGAGTGCTAGATTATGCATTGAAGCTGCCCATTTGATAGGTAGATTGTAGCGGTTTCTCACCCGTAGGGCCTGCTGCGAGGTGGCGATTGCCTCTTCGATATTTTGCGCCCGGTCACCCTGAATCCGTAAGTAGTAAGCGAGTGACAGATTATTCATTAATTGCCCCCACTCAACAGGCATGGCATCAGGAGTCATAACTTGAAGTGCCTGCTGGTAAGCAGTGATTGCATTCTCAATATTCTGTGCCCGATCGCCTCGGATACGGCTCTGGTAAGCGAGTGCCAAATTATTTATTGACTGTGCCCACTCAACGGGCATGGCGTCGCGGTTTCTCACCCGCAGGGCCTGCTGCAAAGCATCGATTGCCTCCTCAATGTTTTGCGCCTGATCGCCTCGAATACGATCAATGTAGGCAAATGCCAGATTACTCATTGAAGTGGCCCATTCAAGGGGTAGAGCATCGCGTCTCCTCACCTGTAAAGCCTGCTGGTAGGTATTAATTGCCTCCTCAATATTCTGTGCTCGATCTCCTCGGATGCGGCTCCGGTAAGCGTTAGCCAAATTATTCATTGACTGTGCCCACTCAACGGGCATAGCATCGCGGTTTCTCACCCGCAGGGCCTGCTGCAAAGCATCGATTGCCTCCTCAATATTTTGTGCTCGGTCACCTCGAATACGATCGATGTAAGCGAGTGCCAAATTATTCATTAAATCTGCCCACTCGACAGACATGGCATCGCGGTTTCTCACCCGCAGGGCCTGCTGCAAAGCATCGATTGCCCTCTCAACATTTTGTGCTCGGTCACCTCGAATACGATCGATATAAGCGAGTGCCAAATTATTCATTAAATCTACCCACTCGACGGGTCTGAAATCGCGTGTCGCCACCTGAAGCGCCTGCTGCAAAGCGTCAATTGCCTCCTCAATATTTTGTGCTCGGTCACCTTGAATACGGCTTCGGTAAGCAAGTGCTAAATTATTCATTGATTGTGCCCACTCAACAGGCATGGCATCGCGGCTCCTTACCTGAAGCGATTGCTTGTAGGCAACGATTGCCTCCTCGATGTTCTTTGCTCGGTCACCCCGAATACGAGTAGCGTAAGTAGTCGCCAGATTATTCATAGTTTGTGCCCACTCAACAGGCATGGTATTGCGGCTCCTTATTTGAAGCGCTTGCTGGTAGGCAACGATTGCCTCCTCAATGTTCTGTGCCCGGTCGCCCCGGATACGGCTTCGGTAAGCGAGTGCCAAATTATTCATTGACCCTGCCCACGCAACAGGCATGGCATCGCGTGTGTTCACCTGAAGCACCTGCTGGTAAATATTAATTGCCTCTTCAATATTCTGCGCCCGGTCACCTCGAATACGGGCAGCGTAAGCGTTGGCTAGATGCATCATTGTCCCCGCCCATTCAATGGGTAGAGCGTCACGGCTTCTCACTTGCAAAGCCTGCTTGTATGTAGCGATACCCAACTCCAAATTGAGCCAGCGCGTACCCAAAGGAAACTGATTAATTAGATTGCCAAAGTCTACTAATACAGCTGAAATTATCGTGCACTGCTCTACATCGTCTTGCAGCAACTGTGCAGCAACGATCGGCAATACCGCTAGCAGGTCGGTATTAAACTGGGCCTGTTGATGTGCCCACACCGGATAGATTTGCTGTGGATTGCCTTGCTTATCGACAATTAACTGCAACGTCTTTAACAAAAACTTTTGTGCGGCTTCTGCCCCTTGGTGTTTCGCTTGTGTCACTTCTATTGCCTCTTCCAACTATGATTTAAAGCCTCATCACCTCTAAGTACCTATCCGGGAACTATCTAAGACCCTTAATATCTTGAGGGCAAAACAGAGGTTTCGGATAGGCTCTTAGTATTTTTTCTCCTGGTTTTCTAGATAAGAAACCACCTGTTCTTGTTCTATAGTCACCATCAGCTCTATAGCGGTTCCTGACCGGATGTAGTACAGTAAAAACCTTGTTGCATAAGTGTTACAGGCATCTCGGCGTACCTCATGCTAGCGGGAGCCGCTATATATCCACCAGCTCTAAATTAGTTGCCACCAGCTCTCTTTCCCTGCCCCGAAGATAGCTCAACAACTCAACAACTCAGCAGTTGATCAATCAGCAGCAACCGTTGTTCATTCACGCTGATTTCTCCAAACAACAACACCCCAATCCTGCTCCCTTTATAAACCCACATACCCAAACGCCGCCCAATAAAACCCCCAACCAAACCCTCGCTCCCCCGGCTCCGCCAGCACCACCGCCTTATACAGCCGATCCACCGTCCCCAAATCCACCCCAACCTCCGCCCCACCACTCAGCAGCCCCCTAAAATAAGCTGCCTTCTCCATATTGGTCGTATCCCGCAGCCACCGCTGGGCACCCTGCAACGCCGCCCCCGGCTCCCACCCCGCCACTCGCCACAGCTCATAAAACCGCACCATTAGCATCGTCGTGCTGACATCCTCCACCGACCACAGTGACGCCGCCACCCCCGCAAACCCCGCCTGCAACAACCCCGTCGGCAAGCTCACCACCTCATCGGGCAACGTCACCCCCGCCACCCCCGTTTCACAGGCCGAAAGCACCGCCAGCCGCGCCCCCATCAACCGCAACTCCAGCAAATCCTCCAGGCTAAGAACCTCATCCCCAGCCATCACCAACCCACTCTCCAGAGGCTCTGCCACATTGACATAGCCATGGCAACAGCAATGGAGCACCGTATAGTCTGGCAACAACGCCTTCACCCAATCGCGGGTAGCATCCCCATGGCTCAACACCTGATGCTGAGGCAGCACAGACGCCGCCACCGCGATTTCAGATTCGGCATATTCCAGGGGATTCGCTTTCACCGGCTGCGGATCGGCAATGGCCAGCAACCGCTCTGGAAGCTGCCGCGCCGCGATCGCCTGGGCCGCCATCAACCCTCGGGCATTGGGTGCATAGGTCAGCATCAGCCGGTCTAGCCCATAGCATCGCCCCGTGGGCTGGGTGGCATCTTCCACCCAGGCAGCATGGAGCGGCAGTAGCCCCAACACCCCCACCGGAATCAGCGTGGCGCGGTCTGCCGGAGCCAGCGCTGCCACCAGTGGCCCCATCAACACCGTCCATAGCCAGCGAGTGGTGGTGTCTATCGCCGTAAACCAGCGATCGCGACACAAGTCATCCTGTTGATTTTGTCGCCACTGGTCGTAAGCACCCAGGTAGCTGGTCGCCGCCGAAGCCTCGTCGCGGCCCACCAACTGCTGGCGCAGCGCCGATGCCGTTAGTTCAGGCAGCCACAAGGGCGCTACTGCCCCATCAGGTTTGAGCAACAGTGCCAGCCCACCGATGTCGGTCACCGCAATGTAGACCAACGGCCCCGCCTGGGCTGCCGCGCTAATTGCCTCGAAGGTCAGGGGTTTGAGAAAATTCCCATAGCCCGGCACCTGGCGAATCTCGGCGATGGCCTCCTCTAAATCCGCTCGAACCGCAGAAAAATTAGTTGTTTCACCGAGCCTTTCAGAATCGGGAGCTTCCAATGGCCTTTGGGCGAGACGATGCCACTGGGCGGTGGCGGCCTGGTAGCGATCGCACTTCTCCCCATACCCCAATGCCCGCAGCTGCTCTAAATCGGCCCGATCGCGCTCCAACACCTCCGACAGCAGCCGCGCCAACCCCTGCTCTAGGGCTTCCACCGCCCCAGCTAAGTCGCCGACCTGGGCTAGTGCATAGGCCGCCTGAGCCGCCATGCCCTGACTTTCTCGCAGCCAGGTTTCTTTACTCTGGCGCAGCACCTGGGCACGAAACAGTTGCTCTATCCCTTGCAGACCATAGCGATAGGCCGTTGTGGCCTCCTCCCAGGCGGCTCGTTCCGTCGCCCAATCGCCCCAGGAGCGAGCGGCCAACAGTGCCGCTTCGGGGGCCATCTCCAGCCCCTGGGTAATGGCCTGAAGAAACAGGGTTCGGGCCGTGGTTCGGTCGGCCTCGTCGCCCGTGGTCCCAAAGCGCTGCTTCAGGGCCGCCGCCAAGTTATTTTGCCGACTGGGGTACTCCGGCGACTGGGTCGGGGTGAGCTGGAGACCCCGCTCGTAGGCGGCGATAGCTTCATTTAGGGTGTCGAGGTCGGGGGTGTGGTGAAACTGATCGCGCCGGGCATTGCCCAGGTTGTTGTAGAGGGGAGCCCGTTCGGTGGACTCGGCAGGGACGACGGCAAGCGCCGCTTCATAGGTTTGAATCGCCTGCTCCAGATCCGTGAGCTGGTGGGTGTGGGTGTAGCGATCGCGCCGGGCGTTGGCCAGATTATTCAGACGGCTGGGCCGATAGACCGAGTCGGCGGGGGTGCGATCGACGGCCTGTTGGTAATTGGCGATCGCTGCTTCTAAGTCCTGGAATTGCCGGGTGCGGGTATAGCGATTGCGCAGGGCGTTACCTAGATTATTCAGGTGGATGGGCAAATTGGCGGCATCGGTGGGGGTTTGGGCTACCGCTTGCCGGTGGGTGGCGATCGCCCGGTCTAGGTCTTCCAGGCTGCCGGTTTGGCTGTAGCGATCATCCAGGGCGGTACCCAGGGTACTCAGATACCCCGGCAGCTCTGGCGAACCGGCGGGTGACTGCTGCACTGCCGCTTCAAAATAATCAATCGCTCGCTCCAAATCCTCAGGGCTTCCGGCTTGGAAGTAACGGTTGCGCAGGCCCACTGCCAGATTGTGCAAAAACATGGGCCGATAGACCGAGCCAGCGGTTGTCGTTTCGACGGCCTCTTCATAGGCCTGCACCGCCCGATTTAGATCAGTCAGCTCACCGGTCGCTTCGTAGCGATTGCGCAAGGCGTTGCCGAGGTTGTTCAGGTAGCCTGTCCGGTCGATAGAGGTTTTGGGAGATTGGGCGATCGCCTGCTCAGCATACTGGATGGCACGATCCAGGGAGTCAAGCTGCCCGGTATTCAGGTAGGCGGTTCTAAGGGTATTGCCCAGGTTGTTGAGATAGAGCGGCAGGGCGGGGGACTGGGGCGGGGTCAGATTAACCGCCATCTCGAAGGCTTGCAGCGCCGCATCCAGGGCGGTGGTGTCTCCAGCATAGTGATAGCGGTCTTGCAAAACCGAGGCCAGATTGTTGCAGCGCGACGCCATGGAAGGCGAATCGGGTGGGGTCTGCTGGAGGGCTTCCAGGTAGACCACAATGGCCTGCTCTAAATCGTCAGGGTTGCCGGTGTGGCTGTAGTGGGTGCTCAGCCCCTGTCCCAGATTGCTGAGACGAGCCGCCCGGTCGGGGGAGTCGGGGGAAGTTTGCTGCACCGCAGTTTCGGCGGATTGGATAGCGGCGGCTAAATCAGCCTCATCGCCAGTGTGAGCGTAGCGCTGGCTCAGCAGGCCGCCCAGGTTACTCAGACACCGGGCACGGGCATCGGCATCAGCAGCAGCCAAGGTCAAGGCTTTCTGTAGGTGGGCGATCGCCTGGTGCAGATCGTCAAGGCGGTTGGTCGCACAGTAATGGTTGAAGTAGGCACCAGCGGCATCGTGGTAGGCGGCGAACTGGAAGGTGGCGTCAGCGGTAGCAAAGTCTGGGTGGCTGAGGATTTTTGCCCAAGTTGCGATCACGGTTTGCAGAGGGGTGGGGTCTCCACTCTGCTGATACTCGACAGCGGCCTGCTGGGCGAGTTCGACATCTGCTAGGAAGATGGGGGGAATTGGCTGGGATGGGCGATCGGAGGACATGGTGGGCCTCCAGTAGTGAGGGTGAGGAAGGTGCCCCAATTGTAGCCAGTGGGTTAGACGCCGGTATAGCTGAAGGCGGCCCAGTGGAAGGGGTGGGCGAAGCTCCGGCTGTTGGGGCCGTCCTCGTAGATGTAGTGAATCATAAACTCGCTGAGCAAGAGGTTAACCTCCTGCTCAGACATATGCCCTTGGCTTACCAGGGCTTGAAAGTGACTTTTGAGATAATCATATTTTTGCTGGTTGGTGGTGTCGCGTACCCATTGCTGAGCCTGGGTCAGCGCGATAGGGGGCTCTAGCTCAGCATTTCGCCAAAGATCATAGAAGCGGGTGAGCAGCAGCATGGTGCTGAGATCGGAGACAGACCAGAGGGAGGCGATGACGGCGGCGACCCCGGCTTGGAGCAGGCCGGTGGGCAGGCTGATGGCTTCGTCGGTGTTTTTGGTGCCGATCATGCCAGTTTCGCAGGCGGAGAGGATGGCAAGGCGGATACCCCGATCGCCTTTGGTCAAGTTTAGGGCGAAGATGTCTTTGAGAGTGAGGAGGCCATCACTCATGAGCAGACCGCTAGCGAGGGGTTCGTTGAGGTTAGCGGTGCCATGGCAGGAGAAGTGGATGATCGCGGCTTCAGGCAGCTGCGATCGCACTTGATCTATGGTGGCCTCCCCACGGTTTAAAACAGTGGGATTTGAGAAGTGGGCAATGACGGATTGGACTTCTATCTCGGTGTTATCGAGGTCTTGAGTAGGATTGTTGATAGCTAAGATGGAGTCGTTGCTAGTGCAAGCCACGATTTCCCGAACGGCGGTGAGGGATTTCGCGTTGGGGGCATATGTGATGTGGATGTTATCGATAGCGTAGCGGCGACCTCCAGGTTTGCTATTGTCTTCAGTCCAGGCAGCGTGGAGGGGGAGGAGGCTGAGGTAGCCGGTGGGGATGAGAATGATGCGATCAAATCCTAGCTCTTTAATTTGCTGAGCCATCTGCTCGATGAGGGGTTCCCAGAGTTGGTGGGTGGTTTGGTCGATGGTGTTAAGCCAGGTTTGACGATCATTGCGGGCGTTGCTGTAAGTTGCAAACCAGGTTTTTAGCAGTTCGGTTAGCTGGGTTTTGGTGAAGTCGTTAAACCAGATGGGGTGGATGTCGTCTGGAGTAACGACGAGCGCAAGGCTACCTGCGGGGGTGGTGAGGAGGTAAGTGAGGGGGCTGTCCGGAGTGGAAGCTTTTTGGACATCCGCGAAGGTGGGGAGGGTGAGAAAGGTTTCATAGCCCGGTTGTTTGCGGATTTGGCCGAGAGTGATAGTCAGTTCTGCTCGGAGGCGGGTGGCTTCGTTGCGGAGATCTTCGGGGGTGATAATATGACGATCAGCGCTGACCATGCGATCTCGCTGGAGGTCTTCGAGGTTGCGGAGTTGTTGGGTGATGTTTTTATATTGGGTGTAAAGGGTTTCGTTTTGGTCTCTTAAGCTGTCGAGGTTGGTTCTGTCGCGATCAAGGGCTTCGCTGAAGCCACGGGCACGGTGCTGCTCTAAAACTAAAACTGCAGCCTTTAAATGTTTTATACGAGCTAAAGCGTAGGCGCAATGGCTCATTAACCCATCAGCAATTGTAAGTTCCGAAACTTTGCTGTCTGGCAAAATGCAAGACTGGTAGAGTACTTCGGCAGCACGAATAGCACGGCAACTTGCTTTAGCGGATTGCAGCCAATTTTGCTGATCAAAGTACAAATTACCTAGATAGCGGGCAGTGCGGCGACATTCATTAGGAAATGTGTTAAAAGTGTAAACTTCTAATGCCTGCCGATATGCAGCTATGGCAAGCTCAAGTTTATCGGAGAGATGACCTTTAGACTGTTGCCAGTAAGCAAATGCCAAATTGTTTTGAACCATAGCCCAGTCTTCTGGGAAATCAGTATTCGTGTAAACCTTCAAGGCTTCTCGATAGGCTAAAACTGCTCGCTCTAGATTACTTTTGTAATCACCTTTAAGCCGATACATATATGCGTTTGCCAAGCTATTTTGGGTAGTAGCCCAGTTTTCTGGATAGTCCTGACAGTTATAGATTTTTAGAGCCTCTTGACAAGCTTCAATTGCCTTCTCTAAATTATCGCCGCGATTTCCTTGAAGACGCTCGCTGTAGGCATTAGATAGGTTCTGCTGTGTTATTGCCCATTTTTCGGAATTATAATTACCTTGCTCAGACAAGATTTGTAAAACCTGATCGTAAGCTTCAATTGCCTTCTCTAAATTATCAGAACGGCTACCTCGTAGTCTTTGCCAGTAGGCAAATGCTAAGTTGTTTTGAGTTAAAGCCTGGTCATATCGTGAAGTCTTACAATATACCTCTAATGCTTTTTGATAACACAGAAGAGACTGCTCTATGTTTTCTGCTCTATCGCCTTTTATTCTCCTGTTATAAGCACAGCCCAAACCATTTTGAGTCATAGCCCAGTCTTGTGGGAAAGCATCGAAAGTCCTTACGCTTAGTGCTTGATCATAGAGTATGATAGCTTGCTCTATATTTTCTGCTCGGCTTCCTTGTATGCGCTGAACATAAGCATTTCCTAGACTATTTTTCGTTGCGGCCCAATCCCATTTCTGGGTAGGATCTAAGTGGTCTATAACTCGAAGAACTTGATGAAAAATATCGATTGCCTGCTCAATATTTTGTGTTTTGACGCCTCGTTTTCGATTCACATAAGCAATGGCAAGATTTCTCTGAGCTCCTATCCACAAAACTGGAAAGACTTTATAAGTAAAAACTTTTAGGGATTGTTCACAGAAAATGATTGATTGCTCTAAATTATCCGCGTGATTTCCTTCTAATCTATGAAAATAGGCATTCGAAAGGTTAAGTTGTGTTAGTGCTTGCTCTTCTGGTGAAGTAAATCGAACCTTGATATCCAAAGCCCGTTTAAGGGCGATAATAGCTTTCTCAATATTCTGGGATTTACTTCCTTGTATACGGTTCATATAAGCAAGTGCCAAGTTATCTTGCGTCGCTGCCCAGATTTCTGGAAAGGTATCGCGAGCATGAATTTGAACTTGTTCATAAGCCACAATACTCAGTTCCAAGTTCAGCATCCTGTTGCCATGAGAAAACTGCTGAATTAAATTGCCAAAGTCATAAAATGCAACCACAACCTTAAACTGATCGGTCTCTTGGATGAGTATTTCAAAAAGACTTGGCAACGCCCGCAGCAACGTCTCATCCAATCGCCTCACATTGGCCCGAAAAAACTCATAAACCTGCGCTCGATCCCCCTTCGTCTGTGCAATCAGCTGCATCATCTCCACAGCAAACCCTATTACATCTCCAGCAGTTGCACTCGACGGGCTGCTCTCCTCAAATCCTAACGCCTGCGCCAACTGCGCTGCAAACTGCCGCAGCCACAGGGCATTACTATTCTCCTGGCTCTTAAGCCAGTCGGCATATTGCCCCATCACCGCCACCAGCCCTGCATCCACCAGCTCTGCATTCGCCTGCAACAACGCCGCCTCTTCTCCCTGAGGGCACCTCAGTAGTTGCTCAATCAAATCCACACAGGCCTGCATCCGCTGGTTTTCTATCACTGAACTATTCCTCAAAAAGGACTGTGAAAGTGTTGAACATCATTCAAAAGAAGCCTTACTGCCCTAGTGCTGTTCTCAATGCTGCTGCTGCAAGACTAAGTTCTAATTCATCCGCATTTTGCAATGCCCATTCACCTGCATTCCTTAGTCGTTTGAATGTTTTTTCCAGATCATTTCGCTGTGCAGCCATTTCTGCTAACGCAATTTCCTCTACAACATCTATCTGGGCTGAAGTGACTGCACTTTCTTGCATCTTCTGCTTTAGTTCTGCTAGCTCTTTAGCCAAATCAGTCAGATTGGAATCAGTTTGCTTGTAGCTTTCCTTGGCAGACTTAAAGATTGATTGAACAGCCGCTTTATCCTTCATGACTGTGGCGACTGCTGCTTTGAAATCTTCTTCCTTAACTTGTCCTGCACCTTTGTTTTTGAGCAATGCTGCAAGAGCTTTCATGTAGACATAGCCTGCTGCGATCGTAGCAGCATAAACTGTTGCACTCATAACAGTATAAGAGGCAATAGTGCCAGCTCCAGGCAAAATCTTTAGAGCAGAACCAAAACCAATAACTGCTAGTATGGTTGCATTTGATGCCAAATTAGACAAAATTCCTGTCGCAATGCTTTTAACAAAGTTTTTGGTAAAAGGTAGATCAAGCTCCCTATTGATACGCACATACATTGTCCATGTGTTACCAAAAGCTGCAAATAAATCTGCGCCAGGCACTGGAATGAAGACACACCCAACACCAATCCCTGCATGTACCTTTACTATTCCAGCTAATTTTCCTGGCAGGTTTTCATCAGTGACTTGATTGAGTGCCTGTACTAATGCAAAAGCTGCTTGAGTTAATTGTCCTTCTCTTGCTGATTGATTTTTATTCATGAGCTAACCTTTGTTTTTTGTGCTGACCAAAGTTGAAAAATATTCGAACCAACATAAAGCAGGTTACAAATCAAACTTGATATATTTTTAGAAAAGTTAGAAAATATCTGATCCTTGAATACAAGATGTCGTTAGTATGCATTGCATATTTGCAAAACTTAGATCGATTAGGCTTACCAATGACGGACTTCAGCTTGGAGTGCAGAAAGCCACTTTCCATCACAATAATAAAGACTAGATTATTGAATCATCATGAATTTTAAGTAAATTCCAAAGGTTCCTCTAAATGTATGACAACAAATAATACCTGTGCCAAATCTAACGAGTACCTCCAGGGTGCATCCCCGACTTGTAAGTCTAAGTCTGAGACGCTGTTGAAAGCCATTGATTCTCGTAGATTTGACGACTAAGCATTTTTATTTATTGCAAAACCAGGATACACCCTACCTCCGTCAACTTATTTTGGGAAAGATGTATCTTGCGATACATCTTCAGTTGCAGGCCTAAAAAGCTACTGCAAAAGTGGTTGCAGCATCGCGGATATGTCTGGCAACTCCTGTCGCAAAGTCCCATTCATGCTAATTTTCCTCAAGGTCGCCAGTTAAATCTACACGGCACTTCTAGAGTATTCCGAATTCTTCTAGAACCTGTCAGAATCTTCTATATGTTTTCCACTAGCGCTCCAGGCACTCCTTTGTATCTCTCCTAAAAATAGTTGGAGTTAGATTTGGTTCAGCCCTTGCACCTGGAAATCCCCCATTCACCAGTGTCTTCCCATCAGCAAGCTGGGGAAGCCCAATCCTTAACTCCAAAGCCTCCCCAGGGTTCTCCTTCGACCGAGATCGCTCCACTCGCTCGATCAGCCGATCCAAATCTTCCGAGGCATACAGCCGCAACTCCCGCTTCACCCGGCTCACCGTCACATAAAAGCTCTCCCGCACCACATAGCGATCCAACGCCCCAATCACCCGCTCTGCCGACTTGCCC
This sequence comes from Nodosilinea sp. AN01ver1, assembly GCF_050565655.1. Lineage (NCBI taxonomy): Bacteria > Bacillati > Cyanobacteriota > Cyanophyceae > Nodosilineales > Nodosilineaceae > Nodosilinea > Nodosilinea sp. AN01ver1. The sequence continues at coordinate 90,482 of NZ_JBNXVS010000015.1, forward strand.
TGGGCCGCATAGGTGGTGCTAACCAGCGCATAGTCCAGATGCGCTAGCTCCAAACTCTCGAAGCATCCCAACTCCCCCCGTCCCCAGCGAATCATCACCTGCCCCTCCTCCAGCCCCACCACCTCAAACTCCTGGCCATTGCGTCGCCCCAGGGCATGGTCATTGCGCGTCCACCGCAGGCGATCGCCTACTGCAATCTCCATCTCCTCCACCTCATACACCGACTTCCGCCGGATCTGGGCTGGATCCACCTGTAACGCCGCCCCGGATGGCCCCCGCAGCGTCAGCCCATTGCTGGGGCTACCCGTCGCCAGCACCTCGTAGCGCTGCCCTTTTTCTAATCCCAGCCGCTTGTAGCTGGCCTGGGGAATCAGCACATTCCCCGGCTGAAAATGGTGGGCATAGCTCGATTGGGTCTCCGTCAAATCCCTTGCCTTCAGCCGCTTCACCGTCAAACTCTGATCCAGGGTTCCTTCTGCCTTCAGGCCCTCCCGCACTAGCTGAGTGATCGCTAACCGCTCCTGGTTGGTGCCCGCTAGCAGCAGGGTCTTCTTTCGCTCGTCTGGAGTCAGGGCGAGATAGTCACGGGCGATCGCAGCCGCCCTCGCCTCCTGACTGCTTACTGAGTGGATGTACGGCTTCAACTGCCGCATCCCCGACGCAATCTCCCCAGCGGCAATCAGGTCAACCCCCGCCTTGATCTGCTGGTTCTTTTGCCGCAGCGACTGGGTGAGGTAGGCCGTCGCCATGCCCGCCTGCTGCAAACTCTTGAACGGGTTGCCCGACTCCACCGCCGACAGCTGCCGGGTATCTCCCACCAAAATCACTCGGGCTTGCTGCACCTGGGCCTTGGTCACCAGGGCCAGCGCATCCTTGGCACTCAAGAGCCCCGCCTCGTCTACGACCCAAATCTCAGACTGAGACGGATTGGGTTCCACCGGTTGAGCACACAGCAACGCCGCCACCGTTTCCACCGGCTGAATCTGGGCCGAGTCGCCTAACGACTTTGCCGCCTCCGCACTCGGGGCAGAGCCCCGGACGGTGTAGCCCTGGGACTCCGCAATCTGGCGAAACTGGTTCAGGGCGTAGCTCTTCCCCGCCCCGGCGACCCCCTGCCAGGCGATGAAGCGATCGCGGGTGGTGGCCGCCAACATCACGCCCTGCACCTGCCCCTCGGTCAGACCCTGATCGCGCAGATGTGCTTCTACCAAGTCTGGAGAAGCAATAGCCCCCACATCCCCCCGACCATCCAACACCGTGCGAATGGTCTCCAGCTCCCGCAGCACTGCCGTCTGAGTAGTCAGCCGCTGGTCATGGGTATGAATCACCTCCGGATCGGTATCCAAGGTCTGCTGCACGTCATCAAAGCACTGCTGCCCCAAATGGTTCTCCAGGGCAAACCGCTCCACCTGCTCCCGATGGAACACCGCCTCCCGCTCAGCGCAGTGGGTGAGCCCGGCTTGGGTAGCCCGCTTCGGCTGACTCTGCCAGTCCAGCACCTGGGGTCGAGGGTGCTCCAGCTTCAGCGCCTCGGCCTGCTGCTGCCAGTATGTGCGCAGCTCTTCTCTGGGAATTTCCTTCCCCTTGGGGGCTCGGGTCATCAGGGTTGCTAGCTCTCGCTCTTGGGCCGTCGCGTTCTCCTCCACCGCCGCTAAAATCTGCTCCCGCCGCTTGGAAAAAGTCTGGAGGTCGTCGGGTTGATACCCCCGGAGTTCAAATTGACCGTTGGCCCTGGGCTCAATGCCATAACCCAGGCGCTGCACCTCCACCGCTAGCTCGTTTTGGTAAATCATCCCCAACAGCTTTTGCTGTTTGAAAAGGATGTCGTTGTGGAGCGACTGCCAGCGGCCATTGTTCAGCTGCGTGGCATTGATCACCACACAATGGGTGTGCAGCTGCGGATCCTTCTCACGGGAGGTGTCGTGGTGGAACTGGGCGACAATTAGGTTACCGGTGGCGATCGCCTGCCTGCCCTCCTGCGTCCGCACCCGTGTTTGGGCGTAGCGCTCCTCCATGACGGCCAGGGTACGAGTAACAGCAGTGCGATGGGCCTGCTCTATCGCGTCATTTCCCCCAACCAAAGCCGCCAGGCTGATGCTCTTGGGCGCACTAAAGGTTAAATCCAGCCCGGCTCGATGGCGCTCCGGGTCAATCTCTCGTCCCGATAGAGTTTGGTGCCCCTGGGGATGGGAGCCATGGAGCAGGTTCTTGAAGTCGCCTCCCTGCACTTGGCCTGCCAGCCCCAGGCTCTTGGCCCCCTGGCCCCACCAACTGGAGTGGGCCTGGTTCTCTTCACTGGTGTAGTAGTTCTCGGCGGTGTAGTAGGTTTCGCCCTGGTTGGCGCTGATCACCGTCAGGCTGAGCATGGCTGACCTCCTAGCCCTCTACCAAGCCCTGGCGCTTGCGGATTTCCTGAATCAGCGCCTTGCGATTCTCCAGTGCCTGCGGCCCCCGAGCATTGGCCTGCTCCAAGGCGATGGTCTCCAGCAAAATCTGGAGCCCCTGAAACTGCACTTGCAGCAGCTCCATCCGGGCCTTGAGGTCATCCACCTGCCGCTCCAGTTCGCGGCGCTGCTGACCATCGCGCATCATCAGGCGAATGATGCTAGCGGCGGGCAGACCCAGCCGATTGGCCTCTTTCTCGACAATCGCTGCCTCTTCGAGGGGCAACGAGACGCTAAATCCTTTACCCATGAGCTTTTTCGTGAATTCGTCAGTGATTCGTAAACGACTGGCCATTGGCTCCCATGCCTGGAACCCCTGATATTGCGGGGTTTCGGTAACCCCCTGGCCCAGGGCTGGGCGTGGTGTGTGAAACGCGGAGCTACGAAACGCAGTGGAGTGGCGTAGCCCCCAGGGCGGCCCGTCAGGCTTTTGCCGGGGCATTTTGTGCGAGGGGGATAGGGAGCAATAGTCTCTGTTTTAGCCCACAGAGAATACCCATTCTGTTCAGCTCAGAAAGCTGCACAGTTTGTTTTTATTCATCACTCAATTGATGGAAATCTGCATCCCATAAAAGGAGAAGTCGTGATTAAGTCGTTATCAAGTCGTGAATGATTGGGTGATTCCAGGCTCGTCTTAGATTCTGGATAGACAAGTCGTTATCAAGTCGTGAATAAGTCGTGAATGAAATTCATCGGCCATCAAAACGATGATGGATTTTGCTGAAGATAACAATTCAGTCGTTATTAAGTCGTGAATAAAAACGACAACTCAGAATACAGATATCGATCAACCAGCTTGAAGGAATTCTTGCATCTTCAAGCTGTTGATTAAACGCTGTCATTGGCATTCAAATATGACCCAAATCATCCAGACCTACATCGACATGGGCAGCTCTGCTACCAAGTGTCTCTACTGGCAGGGCCAGCCCTACCTGCTGCACCTCGACCCCCAGGTGGCTCGATTGAACCCTGCTCGGCTCGACCGGCTAATGCTGGGCGGGCTGACTAGCCAGGAACCGGAGGACAGTGCCTATGTGATGGTGGGCAATAGTGCTTATGCCATTGGGGCCTTAGCGATCGCCCAAAAAGGTGACTCGGGTCTGGCTCTGCCCAAACGCGATCGCGCTGTCTACAAAATCTTGGCCACCCTCGGCGTCATCGCTGAGAAGACTCTGGCAGCTCAGGACATCGACAGCTCAGGATGTGAGTTCACCGCTCAGCTGGGTCTGCTGCTGCCGTTGGAAGAATACTGGCAAGACCGCAAGGAGCTAAAGGCTCAGATTCTGGGGGCGATCTCAGACTTCAGCTTTCGAGGCCGGTCTCTATTTGGGCAGCTAGAGCGCATCGAGATGCAACCAGAGGGGGCCGGGCTTTACCTGGCCAAGGGGTTGCAGCTGGCCAGAGCTGGGGTAGGGATTCGCGACTCCACCGTCGTCGTCCTTATGTTTGGCCACCGCAATCTCTCCATCCTCACCTTCGAGAAAGGCAGCACACCCCAGGAAACCAACAGCACCTCCCAGGGGCCAGGGTTTGTGGAATACCTGAAGCAGTGTGCCACTGAACTGCCAGGTGTCGCTCCCGACGATCCAGCCCTGCTGGAAGCAATCCTTCAAGGGCATCCCACTTTTCATGTCCCAGGTCGTAAGGAATCCCTCGATCTGACCAGAGCCTGTAGCTACGCCCGAGAGTTTTATTTGGATCGGGTGAATCAGTTTTTGGTACAGTGGCTACCCTCGGCTGAGGTGGAGGTGATTGTCGGTGGGGGTGCCGCCTACTTCATTCGGCCAGAGCTGGAGCAATTTTTTGACCAGCGCGGGCTTGCTAAGCAGATTACCTGGGCCGAGGCCCTGCGACAGGAGATGAGCGACGTGCTGCGAGGCCAGGAGGGTACAGCAGAACCCGACTTGATCACTAGCGTTCGCTGGGCCGATGTCTATGGGTTGTTCAAAACGTTCATGTACAGCGCCAAGCCAACCCAGGCTCGCTAGCGCCAAACTCTACCCAATCGCAGCAACGATAAGGACTCAGAGGAATGACCCAAACGTCAGAAACAAAAGCCCGGATTCAGTACTCCAGCCGGGATGAGCTGGATGTCGCAGTGATTGGCTACTGCCGGGGAAAATCTCGCCACGACCTCCATGCCCGTATGCGATCGGCCCTAAATGGCTGCTATGGGCCATTTGCCATGGCAGCGGTTCAAGCCCCCAAAGATGAAATTCGGCGGCAGGCGATGCGATCGATTCAGCAGTTGACGACTCAGATTCTAGAGATCAAGGAACAGTTTCTCCCAGAGCTAGAGGCCCTTGATACTTCGGTGCTGCCGACTATGACAGATCTCCCAGTAGGGCCAACTCCACGCCATTTGCGATCAGCGAAGGGCTCCACAGCATCTACCCCAGCAGAACCCATCAAAACTCTGCCCGATCCAGGGCCGGTGGATCAGCCGCTGCGGGAGTTCTTGGGTGATGATGCCGCCATCATGGCGGGGCTCAATCCCTTTATCAATGACCTGACGTGACTCCGCCGCGCCCCAGAACACCGATCTCCGTTGACCGCCAGACCCAGGAGCAGATTGCGGGAACGGCGGTGCTGCTGCTGGAGCGGTTTTGCCAAGGGCAGCACCGGGGGCAGCGGGTGTTTGAGGGCAAGCAGTTCTACACGATTGTGGAACGGGGGCGCGATCTGAATATCGAGTTTAGAGGCGATGCTTACCACCTGCCAGAGACGATTCTCACGTTGCGATCGCAACGGCAAGGTGGACAGACATTCTATGAGATTGACGCCTGGCTAACACAGGCAGATGTGCAGCGTTTTGCCATCATTCGGCGGGAGCTACAGAAAGACATTGGAGATCACCAAGAAATAGAAGAAAATACCCTCGTTTATTCCCTTACTGTCAAAGCCGATATTCCACAGATTGACAGGGATTAATTTAGGGGATAGCAGCATGAAGCCTGGATGCCTATGAGGCGAATGTTTTTGCTACATTCAATGTCTTTATTGAGAAATTAGGGGTTTCCAGAGAGGTGTCAGGCAGTCAGATTTCGCTTTACAAGAACTTGCCAACTAGGTTAACTAGATTTTTCATTTCCTACAATGAATCAACTCTGCCCTTAAGACGAAAGAGCCAAAAAACTATTTACAATCCCAAATTCAGGAACGATATATGTCTTAAAATTAAAAACTAATGAATTAGTCTACTCCTCAAAAGTACGACTAATACGCTCTAAAATTTCTTCAGCTTTTTCCTTTTCAGCTTGATTGATTCGATTGTTTTTAATCGCTATTTCCAAAGCAATATGGATAATTTTCTTGGCAGAAGGGAAAAGCCCTCTTACTGCGGGGCTAGGAACAGAGTTAATCAAATCATCAATTCGATCGTTCATTGATTCATAGATATTTCCATCCTCTGAGGATTGAATATTTGAGTCTGTTCTGCGTTTTCCTCCTGGCCTGGAAGATCTTTCTCTAGGTTCGGAGGAATGATTCGAAGATACATTCCTAAAATTAGAGTAAGAGTTAGGAGTATTAGGATGCAAAGAGCAATGAGTGGGGTCTTTTTTTTTTGAGGGGCAACTGTTTGATCACCTTGATTAGCGTCTGATATGACAACCCATTCATCATTTGTGCTAAATCGACTTGATATGCCTCTCCAAACTGGCAAAGCCTGCAGATACTCTTTGCTTTTTAGAGTAGTAGTCAAAATCAATAAGCCTTCATTATCCCTTGGAAGTCTACTTTGAGATAATTCATCGCACAACTTATCTCTTATCGATTTTGAATCGCCACCAATCATTTTCTTTGAATTTGCATCACTGTCCACAAAATTCCGAAAAGAAAAAGATTGACCTATTTCACTAAGCTTCTCAAAAGATACATAAAACCCATCTTCTTCTTTTTCAGAATTCTGGATACACTTATCAACTAGATCGTCCAGTTCACCTCTTAACGCTAAAATAGTGATCTCTCTGATCACTTTTTCATTTTCCAGACTATGAACGCTGTCTTTGAAAGTCCAGACAACTGAATTTCTGATTCGCCTATTCATGTAGTCTAATCGATTAGGCTCAGATTCAAGTGCTGTAACCAATAAGAAATGGAATTTTCCAGAGCGATATAGAATTATTGAAGGGCGTTGAAAATCTATAATATCTTGAGCATTAAAATCCTTGAAAGAAGTTAATATATCTGGAAATTCAGGCTTTTTCCTATCTGAAGCTTGAACTCTAAACCACCGATAATCATTTTCCTGGCTATATCCTCTTGTTTGGATATGAATGTTTCTGATAGTTTCCATTGCTAAGTTCCTAAGCCTAAATTTTCAACCAACCTTCGCCCTGAAGAATAGTAAACCCATCGCTCGTCTTGCATCCTCTTGCAAATTCATCAACTGCTTTTTGCAAGTGCTTATCTACGCCTAGCCAACCTCTAATAAAATTAAACTTTCCCCATTTTCTAGAGTCAAGATGAACTTTCAGAAGAAATCTAAGTAAATATCTTAATGGTTGCTCACTATCTTTAGGCTCATATTTTGCGTCATGCCGAGTTTTCCGAAAATAAAAGTGCGGATTTCCCTTGTCGTCAGATTCGATGCGAGATAGAACTACACTCCCAACTGTCTCAACAGGAGTTAAAACACTAACAATCCAGGGCGACAAATTTTCAGATCTAAAAAATTCAAGTAACGTAGAATATCCTAATTTAAGTGCTTCCTCTAAATCATTCTTTTGCTTCTTCTTTAAATACTTTTCGCATTTTACAGGTGCAAAAATAACCATTTTAGGTTCACTTACATCCATGGAGGAATAAGCATCCTTAAATAAATCTTTAATTTGTTGAGGCCTGTTTACTCTTTCATGATATTTCCCATTTTGCTCCATCAAGGATGGCGCATCAATTGCAATTAAAATCACATGGGAATTCACAATGAGCTTACGTAGAAAATCCTTTTCTTCTCGTGTTGATTTTGCACCATGATACCCCCCTGGATAGTCTCTAAATCTTAGAGTTAAAGACGGCTTTTTGCCCTTCTTGCCAAGGCCAAAAGTAAATGATCTTAACGAATCTGGGCCTCCTCCCGCCTCAGTACCTTGTATTCCTCCCTTAGCTTCAAAGGAATCTAAGAGACTTTTTAAGTCAATTAATGTATCCTGCAAAATTGCCGAGCTATCTTCATCTGGAGTTAATTGCAAGTCGGTGTTGGCAACGCTACTCTCAAATTGCTCGTACATAGCGGTTAAGAGAGTTGTCTTGCCAACACCACTTGGCCCAAGCATCGTTATTTGAAGCTCTGACATTATATTCTGCCCTAAAATCTTAATTTAGAAACTGTAAATTTTCAAACTTGTTAGCTTTTGCAGATTTTTCTATTGCATTAAGCCATTCCACCCTAGTGCGCGTTTTTTCATCTAGAGCTCGAAAATGATCACTCCAGATTTCAGATCTAATAGACTGTAGAAAGATTTGCCATTCCATTTTAACTCCTTCAGCCCGAAGCACGCGGTCACAAAATTCCTCTACAATCGCAAAAGCTGCTTGGCTTGGTTCCGCAAGTAAGTCATCTAGAGCAGTGCGGCACTTATATAAAGCTTCTGAGTGCAGTGTAGTTAAGCAATCAGAGACTTCATGAGCAGTCGGTGAGGGAGAAAGATGAAGTTCCGTAGTATTTGGTGTTAAATCATCCAAGTGTTGTCGAATACGATGTTGAACAAGTCCTCTGTAAGAAAGAGCAAAATCTGCAAGAATACTAAATCCATGTTTTAGCTTGCTTTCTTGATTAGGAATAAGTTGTTTGGGGATTTGATCCGTAATTACTCTTAGAAACTCAGTTCCATCATCCTCTGCTAAGGAATTTAGCCTTCCTTGAATCATCAATACACTTGCTACTTGTGATTTAACCCTCTCTAAACCACGCTTCAATGCTTCATCAACTAACAAAAACTGTTGCGATAAATGAGCTCTTACCTCATTCATATAAGAATAGTATGCATTTGGATAGCCTCCCAAGCCCTTCTGTTTCAGTTCAATAGCTTCTATTGAAGGGAGTCCAGTATCTTGCTTGCCAGCGTTTAGGGCTTCATCAACCTTTTGCTTGAAATCCATGTCGGGAAAATCTTTCTGGTCTCGTAGCTCATCAAGCAAATCATCCAAACCTGAAGCCAGATCATCCCAAAGACTTTCAAAGAGCTGCAAAAATAGAGGAAACCAGTCTTCGCCACTACCAGATTCGCCTAGCGCTGTGCGGGCCTTAGCTAGTTCAATTTCAACTGATCGATGGAGTTCATATAATCGATTTTGACATGCAGAGGCATATTTGCGATCTAAGGTATGAATTCCCTCGGTCATGTAGTTCAGAATCAAGTCAAGGAGAGAACTAGTCTCTTGTATATCAGCACAGTTAGTAATCAGTTGACCAGCAACCTCAATATGCTTTTCATTTAGACTTTCCTTTAGCTCTAAACAGTTTTCCCAGTTATCACCATACTTAGAGCCCATAGCAGTGCGGTTTAACACTAAAAAAGACCATAAGCTAATTGGCAAATCGACTAAAGCACCTTGCACAGTATCGTATAGGTGTACATCGTAATCTGCCCAATAGTCGCCTGATGGCTTAGGCATCCGGACAAATAAAACTATGTCCACATCCTGTCCGAGAGTTTTAACCAATCGCTCAGTATCTCCAATTCCGGTGTCGCCTAAGCCCGGCATATCTACTAGGGCAACTTGACCCACATCCTCATTAGGGAAGTTGCATGTAATTTTAACTTCTTTAACAGCAAGATAATTAAAATAAATACGTTTGCCGTCAGGGGTATCTTGAGCTACATACTCCCTGATTTGTTCCCTAGAAATTCTTTTGGGAGAAGGCGCTTTGAGCAAAGAGCTATACTTATCAAAATTGGCGTGGTATTTCTTTAGATGTTCATACATAGCCCCCTCCACTGCCCTTCCCTCAAAATCTTTGGGTAATGGCGGAATTGGTTGCCGTGCAAAAGTCTCTAGATTAAGAGGCTTGGCCCCAAGTTTTAGCTTGTCGTAATAGGGAGAAATAACATCCTCCAGGAATGAAGAATCTGTATAAAACCATACATCTCCATAGGGTTCTACATCTGGGTTATGGTGGATGGTACTGCGAACCCCTGTACAGTGTTGGCGATCTCCATCTGGAATTTCAGAGGAGCTTAATCCAGTTAGGCTTTGTAACAATCGGCTTTTCCCCTGCCGTGCCCTGCCGACCACCCCAATATTTAATGTATTTCGCGAGAATCTTGCTTTCAGCTTGTCTAAGGCTTGCACTTCTCTCTTAATTTCTTCTTGAACAACTGTAAAGTCTATTTCGCGGAGGGAGCCAGCGGCCGGGGACTCTCCTAATTTGGATAATAGGGACTGGCGATGTGTATCCAGATATTGCAGTGTGGCAGTTAGATTCTGAAGATTCACTTCTATAGTCTGGATTTGCTCGGCCAGAGGACGCCGCTGATTCAAGATAGAGCTAATCTGATCAGTCCTATTCATAAAATCTGGTGGTGAGGATTTTTGTAGTGATATAAGGCTAGTTTAGTCAAGAGTGCCCTAACTGGCAGGTTTTTGCTCTAAGAAACTAGGCATGATGAATTTTGGCTAAACTTGATCTGGAGCAGGTTGACATCAAGGTACCAGGACAAAAGTGATGGAGAGGGCCGGAAGCTAGGGCTGATGGGCATTTGACAAAGTGAAGGGAGAGGAGGTGAGCTAGGAATTACCACACTCATAGCATCGACCCCCTCATGAACGAGATTACCCGAATTCAAGCGGCACTGCGACCCCACCTGCCCTGGCATGGAGCCCGTCTGACCTTTGTAGCGCTTTTCCTGGTGGCCTTATTTCGGGTAGACACCGTCAACCTGGACAAACTGGCCTCAGTCTTCGCCAATCGGGCTCAGAGCACCTTCAGTCACAAGCGGCTGACCCGCTTTTTCCGAGGCTTTAGCGTAGATTTCGATGCCATTGCGCGAGCGGTGGTGAGTTGGAGTCAGATCCCCCAGCCCTGGACGTTGAGCCTAGACCGCACGAATTGGAGCTTCGGCACTGTGCATTTCAATATCTTGATGCTGGGCCTTGTCCACGAAGGGGTGGCCTTTCCTCTGCTGTGGACGATGCTTGATAAGCGCGGCAACAGCAGCAGTGATGAGCGGATGGACTTACTGGAGCGCTTCGAACGTCTCTTCCCTGATGCCCAGGTTCATTGCCTGACGGGCGACCGAGAGTTTGTGGGCCAAGCGTGGTGTAGCTTCTTGCTGTTGCCCAAGGCCATCCCCTTCCGCCTCAGACTGCGCCACAGTGACCGCATCAGCTCTCGCTCGGGCCAACGGCGGCAGCGGGGCGAACGAGTCTTTGCCAACCTGAACGTCGGCGAACAGCGGGTACTGTCAGGCAAACGTTGGGTATGGGGTCGTCGCGTCTACGTCGTCGCTACCCGCTTGGACGATGGTGAGCTGCTGATTGTGGCGACCGACCACCGCCCTCAGAGTGCATTGGCAGATTACCGCTTGAGGTGGGGCATTGAGACGTTGTTCGCGGCCCTCAAAACCCGAGGCTTCAACCTCGAATCGACCCACTTTTGCCACCCTGAGCGGCTCAGCAAGTTGATAGCCCTGCTGGCGTTGGCGTTCTGTTGGGCTATGCTCACTGGACTCTGGCAACACCAGCGGCATCCCATTCCGCTCAAGGCCCATCAGCGCCCGGCCAAAAGTCTCTTCCGCCATGGCTGTGACTTTCTCCGTCGCACCTTCTGCGATCTCACTCTCCGGGTCACTGAATTTGATCAGGCGCTACGACTTTTGTCCCTGTACTGAGGGTTGACATATAAAGTTTGAAATACGTTGGGAAGAGTAAATTGGCTCTGAGCATTGAATTCAGGACGATTTAGGTCGCTTAGCTGCGTATTCCAGAGCGGTCAGCTTTTTGTGTAAATCCCAGCCCTGGGAACGAAAAACCAAGGATTTTAGGCCGATCAGCCACGGATGCATGAACACTCCTTTATTTCTACCATGTGGCCAGTCAAACACGGGCAGCCCTATGCCAATGAAATCGAGCGGTGGATGTACGCCAATCTTGTAGCGGCCTTCTTTGAGAAATTCGACGAGCTGCGCGACATCGACGTTGACGATCCGTTTGAGTGTATCGATGCCACCGAGCAGTTTGATGCCCTACCCAGCGACGCAAAGCTAGCGGCAGTCTGTGAATCAGCTATCGCGATTATGGATCCGTTGTCTTCCCTGGGTGGGCAAAATGCCCTGCTTGCCGAAGCAGGGGCGATTCCGTTTGAGTGCATGAAAGGTCTCATTGTCATGGAGATTGAAACCACCCAGGAGCTTGAGTCTATGGAGCCTGGCCTCTCAAAATGGGGCGACTTCTGGCGGAGGCAGGTGCTCCTATTTTTCTATGGTCTCCATGGCTTGTCGTTGGTAGACATGGTTGAGAGCATTCTCTATGAAGAGGCCGGTGAGCCGGGTGAACTGTCTGAAGCCCTGATTCGATCGTGCAGCGCTCAGGCGCAAGAGGCGATTGACCAGAAAACCTATCTAGACTTTCTGCCCTGGATCCCGAAGTCACCCCAAGAAACGGACATCGAGCAATGGGAAGACCTGATTGAAAGTTACCTAATGGATGATCGCCTATTTCAAGATCACGACTGGCTGATCAGTCTGCCTTCTTCCCATCCTGAATTGCCCGATGCGGCGGTTCTGGAGTTGCAGTTCAAAAATCAGGAAATCCAAGCAACCGTCGGCATTGCTCCAGCCTACTTTGACATGGGGCTGAGCCAACGACAGCTCAAACTCTGGCAAGATCTCAGGCGAGAGTTGGAGACCTATTGGGTCGCGCCCCACCTACAAACCCCGGCGATTGTTCACAGAATTGTGAAGGCTCTGGGGCAAGGGCATTTACTGGGGGCACATCCAGCCGAGGACAGCGAACCAGAGGCGTGGCGTTTGGGTGCGCCTAAACGGGTGCAGGACTTGCTGGCGAAAACTACCTTTCGCGAAGGCTGTCACCTGGCCCTGAATATCGCTGAGCCGGGCGAGGTCGATCAGCTGGTTCCGATTACCCACATCAGCGTGCTGGAAGCGGAGGCGGGCTATGGCGTGGGAGGCAAAATTTGCGAGTTTGAGACCGAAGCCGGTGCTGCTGCGATCGGGGATGAGCTGAACCCTGAGGCGATCGAGGAGGTAGTTGTCTTGGCGGTTGAGGGGTTGGCGTCGTTTTTTAGGCCGATGGAGGATGCGGCGGGGTAACTACCGTTTGCGGAGCCTAGCTGACCAGGGCGAAAATCGGCGTTGTCCTTGCCAGACTACGGAATGGCACTTGGGTCTTCAATCAAATTCGACGACTGACCTTAAGTTAAAGCCGTGGGCCAGGAAAATAGCTTCAATTCGCTCCTTGGGAAGCCAAGCTATCTGGGCAAACTGAAGCGCGAGGCCATGAAGCGTAATGCGCGATCGCGTCCGCGCCCCTAGGTTTTGCAAGTTGGTTTGCTGATCTTTGGCATCATGAGCCCGGAGGACAAATTCTGCCAGCATTCGCACGTCACCAGGCCACAGGATCTCTATCTCCTCTAGCTGGGATAAATACACGGGTTGAGGTCTTCTAACAGGCGCTACCGGCAATTTCTCTGGAAGTATCATAGCGATAAGGTTTTCTTTGCCGCCGTGGACCGCACTTGATAGTGTGGTTGACACTCCTGCCTGGGGGTACGGGGGTACCTACCCCTTCTTCCCGCTGGCTTCCCTCGCTTCTAAAGCCTCCCTCAACAGCATTTCAACCACGAACGTAAACGATCGCTGCTCTCTGTCTGCGATCGCCTGAATGGCTTCCCTCATGGGGTCTGGCAGGTAAATGCTGGTCTGGCGCTTCTGGGTAGTCATAGCCACTCTATCTAGCTCTAGAGCAAGCCTAGGTGAAGCGTTGCGATCAAGGGTAATCTACTCTAGATTAAAGTAGATTAAGCTAATATAGATAAGCATATTTGCTAGTCAAGTCGCCTCAGCCTTGTTTGGCGGCCAGGCTGACTTTCACCAGCACCCAGGAGGTGCCCTCCCTATGGCTCAACCTTTCCCACACCAGCGATTGTGCCAGCTTCATCACACCCATCGAGCCTTCGGGTATGACCTCAACCCTGGCCACTTGCACCTCCCACCAACCACTGACCTACCCGCCGCCTTCCCCTATGTCGAAGCGCCTCGCTTCCACTACGGCGATCGCCTCCGCTGGATTCCCCACGGCAACGCGACCGATTGGGGCCTGGTCATTGGCCGGTTCTACAGCTACGCCCCCCACAGCCGCCGCTGGCAGTGGTGCTACCTGATCTGGCTCGATTCGGCTTCCCCCAGTGCCGCCTGGGTCAGAGCCGATATCGCCTGGGAAGACGACCTCGAACCCCTTGATGAGGAGCCTGCCCGATGAATCCCCGCCCCCTTTCTCCCCGTGAGCAGCACTTAATCGAGCGGTACAGCTACTGCCAACTGGGCATGACACCCCAGCGGTTTTACGCCAAGTGGCAGGTCAGCCAGGAAGACATGGCCGCGATCTGCTCCCGGTCAGTCTCAACGGTGCGGGGCTGGTTTCGTAAAGGTCGCAGCTATCGTCGCCCCACCCCGGTTGACTTGCGCCATCTGGCCCTGATGGATTTTTTGCTCGACAACTTTGACCAGATTCCGGCAGACCTGCGGCAAGCCCTGTGCTCCACCGAGCCCGAAGACGAGCACACCTAACCCAAGATTGTCAATATCACCGTGCTCTGTTTTGGCAAATCTTCCCTGGCTAGGGTGGCATCAACTGCACCACATTGATTCATCCGGAAGGACAGTCACATGAGCCAAGGGCACCGTATCATGGCCGATATCAAACGTATCCGAGCGGCGCTGGCAACGCCAGGGCAAGGCTCATACCGCCTGCAAAAGCTGCCTCGACAGTCCGTTTGGCTCGTTCACTGTAGAAACAGCAAAACCTACCGGCTGACTTTTCAGCCTGTGCCGATCAACGCCTGGACACTGCATCCCCCTGATCGGGAGGCCTCTGAGCTGTTGGGCAAGATTGAGCAAGCATTGAGGCCCATCGCTGCCAGTGCCGGAGATAGCGGGCAGTCTTACCCAAGGGATGCTGTCAACGAGCAGGAGACTCACCCTTTGGAGAGCCAGCAGTTCTCTTCATCCGCTGCTTACGAGGTGGACTCTCCTACAGCCTATAACCAGCTGCTTCATCCCTGGTGCGTTGTTCAATTCCTCCCCCATATGCAGCGGCGCACCGTAGCCCGGTTTCGGCGTCGCAATGATGCTGATGCCCATTTGAAAGCCATGCGGCGGCTGAGCCCCTCGGCTCAGTACACCGTTATGTTTGATCCAGCTCCATCTGTTCCCAGCTTCACTCACGAGGGGCAAGGGGAGGTGTTTGCTTGAGAGCTGAGGGAAGTATCGCGTTTGCATCACAGTTGCGTATTGGAGTCACGGGTGAAACAGTGGGCGATGTGGAATGGTTGTTCGGTCAAGAGGGTGACGCTGAATGGGGTATTCACCCATAACGGCTGGGGATTAATCTCATCCAACCCCGAGGATGGCTTGGGCTGTCAGGTTCAAGTTGGGAAAGACAGAAGAGGTAATGCGCTGATCGCCGCGCAGCAGTTGCCGGTCGTAACGCCCCTCTGAGTTCAGGGTACAGACAGTTAATGTGGGTTGTTTAGGCCGACCAATGAAGAATTCGCCGCCGAGCCCCTGGTAGTCGGCAATCCAGTATTCTGGAATGCCCAGCAGGGCGTAGTCTTCGAGTTTGCGGGCGTAGTCGTTTTGCCAGTTGCTGCTGACAACCTCCGCCACAAATTTGACGGTGCTGCCGAGGGTGACCACGGGTTGGCTAGCCCACAGCGGCTCTTGGGGGAGGGCGGCGCGGTCTAGGACGATTACATCGGGGCGAAACCCGGTCTGGTTGGCCAGGGGTTTGATCAGGCAGCGATGGGGGATGAAGTAATCGGCTCTTTGCTGCACGATGTCGTAATTGAGCCAACGGGCAATTGTTGCCGCCACTTGCTCATGAGGCCCTGTCGGTTCCAAGTCAAACAGTTCTCCATCAATGAGTTCGTAGCGACTATCATCGCCATACTGAGCGAGAAACTCCTCAAAATTCAGGGAAATCGGTTGTACGGGTCGATCGCTTGCGAGTGCCATGGTTGCTCTGGCTGCCCTTGGTGGTGCTATAGGCGAACGTTAACTTTGCTCAGTCTATCGCGACTAGCCGAGAGCCAGTTGCCAGTAGGTTATTATAACTATCACCCCTGTCTTTTTTCAGCTTGGATGGCAGCTAACGATTGACGGGAATTTACTGTATCTGGATGATCATCGCCTAGGCATCGTTGCCTAATATCTAGAGCCTGAGCCATTAGTATTTCTGCCTGGTCAAACTGCTGCATGTAGGCATACAAAACTGCTAAATTATTCAGACTACCGGCGGTGTCGGGATGCGCCTTGCCAAACTGCGATTGCCGATTCTTTAAAGCTTTTAAATAGAGGGGTTCAGCCTCTCCATAACGTCCTTGAGCACGATATAACCCGGCTAAATTGTTCAAACTGCTGACAGTGTCGGGATGCGCCTCACCAAGCTGTGATCGCCGGATTTTCAGGGCTTGTTGGAAGAGAGGTTCTGCCTCCCTGTAGCGTCCTTGGGAGTAATATAACAAGGCCAAATTGCCCAAACTGTTGGCGGTGTGGGGATGGTTAGTTCCGAGCTGCGATCGGCGAATTTTCAAAGCTTGCAGGTAGAGGTGTTCCGCTTTCTCGCAGCACCCTTGGGACTGATATAAATCAGCCAAATTGTTCAGACTTTGGACGGTATCGGGATGGTCTGCGCCGAGCTGCAATTGTATGATTTCTAATGCTTTTTGCAAGAGGGGTCCGGCCTCTCTGTAGCGGCCTTGTGAATAGTACAAGGCGGCCAAATTATTTAGACTGGTGGCGGTGTGGGGGTGGTTTGTGCCGAGCTTCGATTGCACGATTTTCAATGCTTGTTGGTAGAGTGGTTCGGCTTCCTCGTAGTGCCTTTGAGAATAATACAAAGCGGCCAAATTGTTCAGACTTTGGGCGGTATCGGGATGGTCTTCTCCAAGCTGCAATTGCCGGATTGCTAAGACTTTCTGGTAGAGAGGTTCGGCTTCCCCGTAGCGCCTTTGATCACAGTACAACCCAGCCAAACCATTCAGACTGTTAGCCGTGTGAGGATGGTCTGGGCCGAGCTGTGACCGCATAATTGACAATGCTTGTTGGTAGAGGGTTTCTGCCTCTCCATAACGCCTCTGGCACTTGTATAATTCAGCCAAATTGTTCAGACTAGAGGCAGTGTTGGGATGGTCTGTTCTAAGCTTTGATTGACAGATTTCCAAAGCTTGCTGGAAGAGGAGTTCGGCCTCCTCATAGCGCTGTTGCTGACGATATAAAGCGGCCAAATTGTTCAGACTAGCGGCAGTGTCGGGATGGTCTTCTCCAAGCTGCAACCGCCGGATTTCCAAAGCTTGTTGGTAAAAAGGCTCGGCCTCTTCGTAACGCTCTTGAGCACAGTACAACCCAGCCAAATTGTTCAGACTGGTGGCAGTATCGGGATGGTCTTCTCCAAGCTGCAACCGCCGGATTTCCAAAGCTTGTTGGTAAAAAGGCTCGGCCTCTTCGTAACGCTCTTGAGCACAGTACAATAAAGCTAAATTGTTCAGACTGGTGGCAGTGCTGGGATGGTCTTCTCCAAGCTGCGATCGTATGATTGGCAAGGCTTGTTGGTAGAGGGATTCGGCTTCCCCATAGCGTCCCTGAGAGTCGTACAACAAGGCCAAATTGTTCAGACTAGCGGCGGTGTTGGGATCGTCTGCTCCCAGCTTCGATCTCGTGGCTTCCAAGTTTTGTTGATAAAGTGGCTCAGCATCTCCGTAGCGCCCTTGCTCGTACAGAAAGTGGCCAGTTTGATTTAATAATCTTATCAGATCAAGCGTGTAGGTAGCTGGTTGAGGGGCGACAGCCTGCACCTGTTCTATCAGGCGATCGCACAGCCACCAATTCTCAAACTCTGGATCAGGAAACGTCGCATTCAGGGCATTGACCACGCGATCCAGCCATTGCTGCCGTTGTTCGGGGGTGAGGCGATCGCGCAAAACTTCCTGCACCAGGCGGTGAATGCTGTAGCGGTCATCCGTTTCTAACCGAATCAGAGAATAACGGGTCAGTTCCGTCAGCAGTTCAGGGATTATCAGCTCATCCTCTGCCACCTCAGCTAAGGCAGTTGCCAATGTCTCTCCCAGATGATCTTTGCCTAGAATCAAAATCTCGTAGGGAATATTATCCGGTGCCAAAAAGGCACTCAGCCGCAACACATCGGCAGCGGCAGGGCTGCTGGCCTGCACCGCCTCAAAGTTGATCTGCCAGGTGGTGGCCACCGACGCGGGATAGTTGCCCACCTGAGGCTGCTCTTTCTCTAGCACCTGCAAGCGCCGCTGCTGGTAAGACCGCAAATAGATCGCAAAACTTACCCCTTTAGTCTGGATATAGGCCGCAGCCTGCTCCAGCGCCAAGGGCAGATAGCCGAGTTCCTGGGCTAGGGTTTCCAGATCTTGCTGCTCTGCCGAGTCGAGGGTATCCCGTTGGGTGCGCCGCTGCAAAAAGGTATGGGCATCCTCTGGAGCCAGAGTTTCAAGAGGAATCGCCTGACCCACCCCCAGCCGTTCTAATCGTGATAGTCGCGAGGTGATCAATGTCCGTCCGTTAGGCGCATTGGGGAGAAAAGGCTGTACGGCGTCGGGATCGTCCACATTGTCGAAAATCAGCAGCCAGCGATCGTTTGTAGACAGCCAGCGTTTTACCGCCGCAATGTTCTCGTCTAGCTTGTTTTCTTGATAGTTGGGCAGAGCCAGGTCGGTGGCAATGGCACCAAAACTCCCGGCAATGGTCAAGCTGCTGGCATTCACCCACAGCACCCAGTCATAGCCAAAGGGTTGCTGAAAATAGCGATAGGCATATTCCACAGCGGCTTGGGTTTTGCCCACCCCGCCCAATCCGTGGATTGCCTGGGACTGACTGAGGGCGGCAGTGCCCGTTTGCCCCAGGGTGTCGTGGAGCTGGGTGAGGACGGCGTCTCGTCCGGTGAAGAACTCGTTGCGGAGGTAGGGAACGGTGAAGCGCTTGGGTTCCGTCTTCGGAGGCGGCGGCAGATGAACATGAGTTGTTTGGGTGACATCCCCTATCGTCAAGTTGCCAGCAACAGAAACCTCTCGGAGGACAGTTTGCTCAACCTGCCACGGCCCGGACTGCGGTTCATCCGGGCGCGATTCTTCTGGAACTGGTAGATTTTTGCTCAACCTCTTACTCCTTAACCCCAGTCAAAAGTCGAAAGTTACCAGGTTTACTGCTTCTGGGTGATATCGCCAATTTTTAGATCGCCACCCACCCCCAGATTGCGACCCACGATTTGCTCAGCCACCCCTGTTTCACTCACCTGCTCAACATTGCCCACTTCCACATTGCCCCTGACCCGCACTGTGTCCAGCACCGCTTGCAGGCCAGGCGACTGCGCCTGGATTTGTTGATTTAGCGCTTGCAGTTGCTCGGCAAACAGCTGATCTTGCTGCATTTGGGTCAGCAGCACGGTTTCTAGCAGCTTCAGGTTGGTGTCGGTGGGTTCGGCTTCGGCGATCGCCAGCACACCCGCCGTCTGGGTTGCCGTCAACTTGTCCTGCACCGCCTTGCGCGTCGCCTGGATAGCCGCACCACTTTTTGCCAAGGCCGCCTCCCCCACCTTCTCGCCCACTTTTTCCAATGCCTTGGGGACAACGTAGGTGGTGATGGCTCCAGCCAACAGAGACAACGGTTCAACCATCGGGGCAATCCTCCAAAAGCGAGCGAAGCTATAGGCAGCTGTGACCATCTCAGTTTTAGCCCAAGTTCGCGTTTACACCCACTTGACGGGAGGTAACGAAGTCGCCGTCCCAGGGTTTGCAGTCCTGAGCCCCGCCCCTGAAAACCTTTACAACATCCCCTTCACACACCGATTGAGCTTTGGTTAAGCAGAGCTATCTTGGGATGAGCCGGATGAACCCTGGCTAGCATTGAATTGACCGTGCAAGGGTGTTCCTACGTTTTGGCCATTGAACCGCAATCAACCGCGATTCCCGCAGGGATTGCTTCGCGAATCGCCCGCCTCGCCCTACATCAGTCCCAACGGTGTCAGGCCATTCCAACGCTGTCGGTTCTACAGGGAAAAGCCATTGCGGCCCGTCAGCTGTGGACCCAGTGGTTGGAACAGACTGGGCGATCGACGGGCGTGGGGGTTTACACGTCCATCGCCACCCTCCTAGAAACCTGGCTCACCGCATTGGCGCAGCATGATGAACTGCGATCGCGGATTCTGCGAAACGTCGCTGTCCTGGCCCATCGCTCCGAAACAGAACTGACCGCCTGGTTAGCCCATACCAGCGACTACCAGCGTCAGCTATTTTGGCAGCAGCTAGCGCCCCTCTCGCAGGATGCAGAGCGGCTGCGATCTATCCTCGACTGGCTCCCTGACTTCCCCAGCTCAGAGCCACAAACTAAGCCCCTGGCGCTGGCGGACTCCTCTACGGTGCTAGCCAGTTTTGCTGCTGTAGCGCGGCTATTTCTACCGTCGGCGGTGCCGGGGTTGTTGGTGCTGCTGCCCGAGGATAATCGGGCAGCTGTCGCCCTCACCGCCCTCGCCCAGTTGGTAGAGGCGGTGCCGCAGATTCCGGTAGCCCTGGCGCTAACCGTGGCCCAGGTTCAGTACTTGCTAAACGAACTGCCCGAATCGAGAGCCAAGGCCATGCTGCGTGGTGGCCTGATCGATGTCCCCTTGCCTGAACTGGGCAACCTTAAGCAGCGATTGAGCGATCGCAACCTGGATGACGAGCAGCTTCAGCCTCTGCTGCACCTAGTCGAAACCCACGGCACTACCCCAGACGTGTTAGATACGGCGCTGACTCTTCTTGACCCAGCTCACCAGCCCAAGACCGAAGAGGCGGCTGACGTTTATCGCAGCCAGGCGGAGTGGTTTTTGTTTCAGTATCTAGAGGCCAAACCGACGACCACGGGGCGATTTCAGGTGAATGCGCGGCTGGACATCAACTTTGGCGATCGCCCCATGGAGGTGGACTTTCTCGATGGCGCGGCCAAAATAGTGATCGAACTGGACGGGCACTATCACTTTCAATGCCTCGACAACTACCGCCGCGATCGCCGCAAAGATCGGCTTTTGCAGCAGCAGGGGTTTCTGGTGCTGCGCTTCCTCTCAGAAGATGTAGTCAGCGATCTCGAAGGTATTCTCGATGCCGTTGACCAGGCCCTCGCGACCCGCTCTTCTTCTGTCACCCAACCTTCGGAGGCATGATGCTTTCACTGCAACCCATTCCCTTGACAGACCTGCTGTTGAGTCGCCTACTCTTTGCCGATAAGAAGGGTATGACGGTCAGCGAGTTGAAGGCGGCCCTCAAGGCGATCGCCGGTAGTGAGCTATCCAACACCGCCTATACCGAGCAAATCGAAACTACTTTGACCAGCCTCAGCGAGCAAGGCTACACCCAGCCGGTCAGCTCGTCCCGCCACCAACTGAGCGACAGTGGACGTCAGCACATTCTCGACGCCCTCAACCTCAAGACCCTACCCCCCCGACTCCAGTGGAAAACCCTGAAGAATACCGACTGGATCGCCCATGCCCTCAACCTGCCCGCCCTTTCCACCGAAACCCGTAAGCGGCTAGGGGAAGCCGACGGACTGCGAGCGGCCATCCTTCAGCAGGGCTTTGCTCTGCCTGTTGCCCCCTTTGGCACGCTCACCCAGGCGCGCAATGCCCTGCTGTGGCAGCACCTATGTCACCCTCAAACCGCTGAACACCTCCAGACCCAGCTCCCCAACCTGCGACAGCAGGCGTTTAACCAGGGCACCGTTATGGCTGCCCTACTGAATGATTTGCTGCAAACCCCCAAGCCTCTGCCCTGGGACAAAGCGCTGTCGCAGCTGGTGGCCAAGGTCGCCCAGGCCAAGCGCACCACCCCCGATGAACTGCGCACCGCGATTTTGCGTCAGGCCGTGACCAGCGCCGCGTCGCCATCCCCAAAAACCGACACCCCCACCACTAACACCCCAGCCCCCTTGTCAGATGAAGCGTTCGCTGAGCTTACCCTCAACGCGGCCAAAACGACACAAGAAGGCCGGTTAGGAGATTCCAAAGTATTCATCTCTCGGGTTTGGGCAACCTTACAGCAACAGCACCCAGACCTAACGCTTACCCTGGCAGACTTCAAACAGCGTTTGATTTCTCTGAACAAGCAGCGAAAACTTACCTTGAGCCGAGCCGACTCTCCCCATATCTTGCATGCCGAAGATGAGACTTTATCGGAAGTCTCTTATCTAAACACAACATTTCATCTTATTCGTATTGATTGATTTAAAGAGCTATGACTACAGACCTAAGACTAGCGGCTTTTTGCTCTGAACAAGGGTTAAGTATTTTTCATCACATCGTTCACCAGAATCAGATTTGGCATCCTGACCCCTATGATGTTGAGACAATTCATGAAGAAGCACGATCACTCTTTGAACGCTTGCTGAACTGGGTTGGTAGCGATGCATCAGATCACTTAGGAAGAATTTTGTTGCTGCTAGGAGAGGCAGGGGCGGGAAAGACTCACTTGATGAGAGTTTTTCGTAATCAAACTCATGAACAGCAGAAAGGGTTTTTCAGCTATATGCAAATGACATCTGCTGTATCAAACTATGCTCAATATGTGCTAAGAAATACAATTGATTCCTTTGATAAGCCCTATCACACACCATTTGGCGAGACGACTGGGTTAATCTATCTATCGAATGCACTCGCAGAAGATTCAGAGGCTGTGACAGCCAATGAGTTAGCCTTGCTTCGGGAGGATGATCTTTCTCAAGAAGAATTAGTAGAGCTGATCTATCCAATTGCTGATCGTGTTATTGCCTTAGATCGTTTTAAGGGCGTCGATATTGACCTAGTCCGAGCACTCCTTTATTTACAACCAGGTCAAGCTGCCATCACAGCTAAAGTGCTTAAATTGCTACGATGCGAACCACTCGCTCCTTACGACAGTAAGGCACTAGGTGGTATGACGTCGCGTGATCGCGAGGACGATCCACTACGGATGCTTCAGTCGTTAGCAGTTCTGATCCAAGCTGTGACAAAAGGTGCATTTGTTATCTGCTTTGATCAACTTGAAGATATTTACACGATGACGGAGTCAGGGCAACGATTTCAGCGGACTGTCCAAACCATCGTATCGCTAGCAGAAATTCCTAATGTAGTGGTTGTTCTCTCATGCTTAGAGGATTTCTACTCCGAGTTGAAATTAAATTTGTGGAAAAGCCTGCTTGCCCGATTGGAGTCAGATCCTGCTCCAGTTAAACTTAAGGCTCTTAGGACGGCTGACGAAGTGAAGGCAATTATTACACAGCGTCTAGGGTATCTTTACGACTTGGCAAGTGTTCCTAACGAAATACGAGATGGGTCTATCTACCCCTTTCCTCCAGAAACTATAGATAAACTAGCCGGACTACCGACTCGACGTGTCCTAGAAGCATGCAATCAACAGCGAGAGAAAAGCATTACAACGGGGCAAGTACCACTTGTTGAGGTAGATTCACCCATCGTTGATCCGCCTTCCTCATCGGAGCTGAGTCAGTATTGGAATGATCACTTGGCTGGGAGCTTTGAACCTTCTGAAGATGATCGCGATCTGCTCTACCTCATGGGCCATAGCATTCAGCGCTGTGGGCAAGAGCTGGGCCATGGCTGCCAATTTACCCCCCAGATCGATGGGGATTACCTGACTGTCAATCTGCACCTGGAGCCGAATGCCACCCAAGACTCTTTACTACTGAGGCTGTGTCAAAAACCTGCCAGGGGTGGTTCTCTAGCCAAGCAAATTCGGGAGCTTCAGCAAAATGCTGGAGCCCACATCCCCGTAGCCCTGCGTACCACCGAATTCCCTAGCAATCCTCAAACAAAGATTGCCCAGCAGATTGGCGACTTTCTCAGTCAGGGTGGCCGTCGCGCCCAGGTAGCTGATTCTGACTGGCGCACCATGCTGGCGATTCAAAGCTTCGAGCAGCAGTACGGCGATCGCCCCGACTATCCCGCCTGGCTCCAGACCGAAAAACCCCTGTCACAATTACCCTCCCTCCAGCGCATCTTGGATCTGGCCAACCTGAAGTTACCTGCCAGTTCTGCCTCCGGCAGCCAACCTCAGCCAACCCAACCAATCCCTCAGCCGCTAGCCTCAAAGCCTGGAGAACAAACCACTGGAGATGATGCTCCTAAAGACGAGACAAAACCCTTCCCTGATTCTGGGGCTGAACCAACCTTACCTGAGCCAGCGTCAGCCATCCCTCTAGGCCAAACACGCGCCACAGTGCCAACCCCGGTTGATCTGCCTCGGGAATCGCTGGTGCGCCACGCCGCGTTTTTGGGGGGATCGGGCAGCGGCAAAACCACCCTGGCCCTGACCTTGATCGAACAACTGCTGCTGCGGGGCGTGCCCGCTATTTTGCTCGATCGCAAAGGCGATCTGTGCAGCTACGCCAACCCTGAGGCTTGGGAAAAGCCCACCGACGATCCTCGGCTGATGGCCTACCGGCAACTGCTGCGCGACCACATCGATGTCGCGGTCTACACCCCCGGCACTCTGGGCAACGTCGGGCGACCGCTGAGCATTGCCATCACCCCACCGGGCCTGGGGCAACTGTCTAGCGCTGAGCGGCAGCAACTGGCCAACTACTGCGCTGCCGCCCTGGGGGGCATCATGGGCTACAAGTCATCGGGGCTGGACAAAACCCGGATGGCGGTTTTGGGGCAGGCGATCGCCGTGCTCAGCACGCTCCAGACCGACAATCCCCTGAGCATCGACCGGCTGATTTCATTTATCGCCGAGCAGGATCCGCTGCTGGTCAATGCGATCGGGGTGTTAGACCCGAAGCACTGCAAAAAGCTGGCGGAAGACCTCCAGACCCTTAGCTTGATGGCCGGGCACCTCTTCAATCCTCAGTGCGAACAACTCTCCACCGAGCAGCTGTTGGCCTCGTCTCATCCCCAGAAGACCCGCTTATCGGTGATTAACCTGGGCAGCCTGGGCGATAACGCCAACATTTTATTTTGGGTATCACAGTTTTTGCTCAACCTCAACCGCTATGCCCAGCGGCATCCCTCGGGCCCGCTCCAGGCGGTGGTGTTGTTCGACGAGGCCGATCTGTATCTGCCCGCCCAGGGCAAACCCTCAACCAAAGAGCCCATGGAAAGCCTGCTGAAGCGAGCCCGTTCCGCCGGACTGGGCATTTTGCTAGCTACCCAAAGCCCCGGCGACTTGGACTACAAGTGTCGAGATCAAATTTCCTCCTGGTTTGTCGGCAAGGTGAAGGAAAACACTGCTCTCAACAAGCTGAAGCCCATGCTCAGCGAAGCCAAGACCGACGTGACCAGTAAGTTGGCCAACCAACAGGTCGGCGAGTTTTTCGCAATCCGTGCCGGGGAGGTTACCAGCTTGAAGGCAAACCTGTCATTGATTCGGGCTGAACAGGTACCGCTGGAAATGGTGCAAGCTCTGGCGGCCAGTTCTGTAAATCAGTAGATAGCTAACCGACACGCGATGCGATCCTAGAATCCGCTTTCGGGAGCAGTCCCGAAAGAAGTGTCGTTCATCCCCTTTGCCAGGCATACCTTTGGGCCGGTTGCGGTAGGAAATTGGTAGGACGATTTATTGAGAACCGCTATAATCGAAGGGCAGAAAGGGCTAGAAGATTTTCTGAACTTCGTTCGGGACGAAGGGGCCGTGGGTTCGAATCCCGCCATCCCGATTCTTTTGTTGTCGAGTAACGGTTTAGCTGTCGTCGCTAACACGTTAGTGTCGTCCATTCCGGAGCTATTTGACATCGTTCTGGAATTGATGTCGCAATTCCGGGATTCGGCGTCTCTCAAAACGACCTTCTTTTCCCCCTCCACATACCAGCAGTCAACACAGCTCAGTCTGAAGAAACAGCGTTAACTTGTGCCATGCATCGATGGCCGCAGCGGCGTGGTAAGACTCTCGCTCATGGCAAAAGAAGCCGTGGGTGGCTTCGGGGTAAAGCGTCAGCGTATGGGGTTTGCCGAGCTGCTGAAAGCGGGTCTCGATCTGCTGAATGCGATCGCGCCCAATGAACGGATCTTGCCCGCCAAAGACCAGCAGCATCGGCACAGTAATATCGTTCACGGCCTCGATCCACTCGTCTAGCACCATGCCGTAGAAGGGGGCAGCGGCGGCAATCTCTGCGGAAAAGCGGCAGGCGGACAGAAAGGTGAGGCCACCCCCCAGGCAAAATCCGGTCACGCCGATGCGTTTAGCATCTACTTTGGGCAAAGCTTTGAGATAGGCGATCGCGGCCTTCAGATCCTGCTCAACGGGCTGGCCAAAATCCAGGCGATACATGGTGGCCATCGCCTGATCGACCTCGTCATAGCCAAAGGTAATGTCCTCGCCCTCCCGGTAGTACAGGTTGGGAGCCAGCACCGCATAGCCCTCCTGGGCCAGGCGCAGGGCAATATCGCGAATGTGATGGGTCAGGCCAAAGGCTTCCATTAAAAGCAAGACAGCGGGCAGGCGTTGGTCAAAGACCGACTCTGAAGAGCGTTGGCGCAGCCTCTCCAAAGGAGAATCGCCTTCGGCTGGTCGGCAAAAAAAGGCGGGCATCTGGCCATCGGGGGTGGTGATGACCACTTCGGCAGGTTCAACAGGCATGGTTGTTTCTCTCACAAAACCTGCTGTCAGCCTAGAAATTGGACTGGGCCAGCGGATAGAACAAAACCAACCATCTTTGGGATATTCCTGCGATACCAAGTCCAGTTTGGAATCGGTGGTTTTTCTACCGGCAGAACTCCATTTCTGGACTTGCATGAGATTTATTAGCGTTGACGAAACTGGGTTGGAGTGACACCTACTAAGCGATTGAAGCACCGGGTCAGATGGCTCTGATCGCAAAAGCCGACCCTGACGGCAATGTCTGCCAGGCTGAGTTCACTGTGGCACAGCAGAGCCTGTGCCTGTTCTACCCGCCGCTGCAAAATGTATTGATGGGGTGAAATCCCTTCGCTTTGCTTAAATAGGCGGGCAAAGTAGGCCGGACTGATTTGGGCGATCGCCGCTAATTCCACCAGTTTTAAGTCTTGATGCAGATTGGCATCAATATACTCCTTGACCTGATTTCGCTTCGTTTTGGAAAGCCCGCTGGCAGTGCTGGAGAGTCGGGGCTGAGTCTCGCAGTAGCCACGCAGCAGATGAATGGCTAGCGCGGTTTTCAACGCATCCACCAGCAAAGAACTGCCCAGCCCTGCCGATACCACTTCCGCCTGCAGCGTTAAGACCAGGTTTTGAATAAAGCTGTCTGCCGTATCCATAAACTGCGGCACGAGCTGAATGCGATCGGGGTTTACCCAATCTTGCCCCACCTGCTGAAGCAAAGCCGGTTCTAGCGCCAGCACCATGAACTGGGCTTCGCTGTCCCAACTACAGCGGTGAGAAACGCCAGCCGGAATGATGGCGAGGCCGTCTGGGCGTTCTTCCCGCTGGCGCTGGCCGTCGAGCCAGCGGTAGCCCGTGGGGTTGGCAGCCGCATTGGGGAGACCGATCGCGATCGCGTGCAGGGTATGCTGATGCTCCGCCGTAGCAAACCTGGGCTGTTGGTATAGCTCCAGGTGAATGCCGTCCCACCCCGTGCTAGACAACACCGCTGGTCGAGGCAGCAGCCCTTCAGCTGGGTTAGCCTCTCGGTGATTGAGCACAGTAATAGACTCTGACACGCGCACCATCCTTTGCACTATTCAGATGAAGGAGATTGTTTCATAACTGGAATATCGGGCTCATCGGTCCAGTAGTCAGTGACTTCGAACTTGCCAACCCCAGGGATAGACCGCGACAGCCATTTATCAGAATCAGGGTAGTAGCAAGCATCATAGGGGAGATTCTCGCCCATCATCAAAATATCGACTGTCTCGTTGGTGTGGTTGTAAAACTGATGGGCAATGCGCTCGCCGCGAGGAAATGAGATGGCGTCACCTTCGTTGGTCGCTATAGTCCTGTACATTCCAGACTGCTCTGCTGAGGTTCAATGGTCAAAATACCATTCTTCAAAAAATAGAGCGATTCTTTGCTGAATGAGTAGTCTTTATTCACCAAGCTGTCGTCGTTGAGGACGTCGGAAAAAGAAATAGATAAGAGCACCAATACCATTTGCAAACAATATAATCAAAATCCAAACAACCTTGGTGTTACCACTATTCGATTCTTGGGTTGCACAGTCAACCAGCATCCAGATCCAGAATGCGAAACCAGCCAGAGCAATAGCGCCAGGCACTAGAAACCAGGCTAAGTCGAATGGATATAAAACTGAATCATATGAATCGATAAAAACACTGACCTGGTTTTGAATCAAAAAATCGGCCAGACTTGGATCGCTAGGGGAGATGTCGACTAAAATTTGCTCGCCTTGCTTGTTAGTAGCAGTTGCTTGGGTGCGATCCATATTAATAGAAGCAGACTCTATTTGGCCTTGCTTAACAGCCTGCATAAACTGCTCCTGACTCCAGGCTTTATTCTCAATTTTTTGGTCACACGAGGCAACCAAAAAAGTGGCTGACAAAATACCCAAAAACAAGAACTGAGTCAAACGTTTAGCTTGCTTATTGCTGCCGATATTGCGGGTGGAATTGGCTTTTAACTCTCTCATTTTGCAGTCAAGGCGGGGTCGATAATTTTTCTCATGGTTACTCTAGTTAGGCAATGGCAATCACCAGCGCGACTAGACTCAAGCATCCCAATCCAGCACGGGCAACATGGGAATATTCCCAACGATCGCGCAACTCTATCCAGTTGGGTGAATCGGTTTTACCTTTGCTGCTGCCAAATGAGAAAAAGCTGGAACTATAGCGGTTCTCATTCGGATGAGGTACAGTAACAGTCATTTGTGAACCAGCTGCGAATATCCTTTAAAGTGACTTGAGAATAAGCAGATTCAATCGCTTCTTGTAGGACTTGATGAGTCCGTGCGC